>JBILAN010000135.1:0-4114 GCA_044354135.1 Luteolibacter sp. | reverse complement strand
GATCTGGACGGGGGAAGACGGCGGAGTGTTCAAGCTACCTTCCGAACATCCGGCAGGCGTTCAAGGGTCAAACGAACTCCTCCGCCGCTTCCTCCGAAAGGATAGCACGTTTTTAATACACAAGGGTACAGGCCTCAGTCGACCCATTTCCAAAACCCCCAATGCAAAATCAGCATGATTGACGATTGATGATTTCCGATTGTTGATTGTTGATTTGTTAGATATGGTCACTATAAATGCGATCTAGTGGCCTCCCCCAGAGAGGAACCGCAATTTCAATCGCGACTGCAACCGCGCACCGAGACCGAGATATTTCGCTCACAAGGTCGCGATTAAAAATCGCGGTTCCTTTCGTTGTAAAACTTGGCCTTCGTAGCTTCAGCGTAGTAGTCAGCGACGGTGGACCATTATTGCGTTGGCGCAGTTTCAGCACCCATTTTGATCGGGATTTCCGTTCCATCTGGGGTGACGATTTTGGCGGATGACAGCTTGGGCATAACGGACCCGCCGCTTTGCTCCATGGTCATGACGAGTTTGCCCTCGCCTTTCGGTCCTTTGAGACCTTGAGTGATTTCCGTCACGCTCTTGCCGTTGACGACACTCGTCGATTGCTGCTGAGTGCCGCTTTGTTCGACAGGTGTTCCGAAGGCTTCGATGACCTCGGGAGCCTGCATAGATTCTTCCACGTCCTTAGCGAGATTCATCATGTCGCCGAAGAATCCCTTGCTCGATTTGTAGGCCATAAAACCCCCTATGCCCAACACGATGGCGATGACAGTCAGGCAGCCGCAGCCTCCGAGAAGCCACTTCTTGGCCGAGCTTTTCTTTGGTTCAGCATTCAGTTGGTTGGGGTCGTTGGTATTCATTGGCAGCGAGAATAACCCTACAAAACATTTTGCCAAGATTTCATTTAGCTACGACCACTCGCTCCCTCGATTTGAACGTGCAATGTTAATGCCCCAGAAAGGAACCGTGAATCGAAGCGTAGCGGAGATGGCCGACCTCTCTCCTCTAGTATGTCGGCAATTTCAATCGCGACTGCAACCGCGCACCGAGCCCGAGATGTTTCGCTCACGAGGTCGCGATTAAAAATCGCGGCTCCTTTCGTTACAAAACCCCAGGAGCGCCGACGCCCTCGTCGGCAAGACCATCCAAAACCCCCAAAGCAAAATCTATCAGTCTATCTTCAAGTTCCTGAGGTTTCATCTTTCTTCTCTTCCAAATCAAAAATAAACAATCGTCAATCATCAATCATCAATAAAACCGGATATGAAAGCGATCTTTGGAGCCATTTTCTAACATTTTATTTTCACTTCACTTGGAGATTTATTGACGATTGATAATTGTTTATTTTTAATTTTTGATTTGTTGGAAATTCTACCTCCTCATCCAACGGACTACTCACTCCCAAGCCATGACTCATCGACACGTGAAGATAAATCTCGGTCGTCGTAATGTCTTCATGACCCAATAGATCTTGGATGGTTCTGAGATCCGTTCCATTTTCTAACAAATGCGTTGCGAACGAATGCCTAAGCGCATGACTCGTCACACGCTTCTCAATTCCCGCCTGCACCGCGTTACGCTTGATCGCTTCATTGTATACTTTTTCATGCAAGTGGTGACGTCTTCTGATGCCACTCTCTGGATCCACCGAAAGCTGTTTCGCTGGAAATAACCAAAACCATTCAAAGGTCTCCGCTGCATTACGGAACTTCCGCGCCAAAGCACCGGGAATGTAGACGCCGGGTTGCTTTTCACTGCGATCTTGCTCCCACATGCATCTCACCCGCTCAATATGAACTGCGACATCCTCCAGTAAACTTCGTGGTAAAACCGTCATCCGGTCTCTATTTCCTTTGCCTTGTCTTACCGTCAGCGTGCCGCGATCTAAATCCACGTCCTTGATCCGCAAGCTCACCAATTCAGATAAACGCAAACCCGCTCCGTATTGAATCCGCGCGGCAAGTGCGTAACGCGCATCTTGAGACTCCAACTTTTCAAATAATCTCCTTGTCTCGGGCTTGGACAAAACGACCGGAATCCTTGTCCCCGTCTGCTTCAGTCTGACCCCAAAGACCGGATCTGCGATATCGAGCACATATTTAAAAAAGAACGCCAACGCATTGAGCGCCTGCTTTTGGGTAGAATAGGAGCAGTCCTCATCTTTCACCACTGATGTTAGGAATCTAGTAGCGGTCTCCACCTTTATCACCTCGCGCTCATCTTTGGCGAAAAGCGCGTAACGTGCCGCCCATGCACCGTAACACTGCTTGGTTCTCAGCGCCAAACCTCGGCGGGCACAGGCCGACCGCACCGCAGCGCGAACCCGCTCCGCCAAGCTTCGGTGATCGACTCCAGCCTCCGCACACGAGTCCAACCATTTCAAATACCATTGTATCGCATCTGACCACTGCTCCAATTGCCAAGTCTCCCGTTGACGATCCTCTCTGAGAACCTCATGCCGCCAAAATGCTTTTGCTGCATCGCGACCTGCCTCCAATTCATTACGGAGACGGAAATTTTCAAACCATTCCAAGACCAAAAGGAACCCAGACCGTTCCCGATCAGTCAAATTCCTGAATTCCGAAAGATCCTTTCTCCAGCAGCAGCGCGTTTTGGGGGTAGACATAAAACCTTGAAAACAGCTTTTGCCGTCTCCGTCAACCTAAATGTGTTCATAAGAACACAATATCTAGATCGACTTCAAAAAACGTTTAAACCACAAAATGCATCCACCATAAACAGGGTACTATCAGAAAAGGAAGTTTTGGGAAAATTACCCCCCTGGAATTTCCTGATAGTACCCACTCAACCTAACAAATTCCTTGTCGTTATTGAGAAATTTCGATTGGATCTAGAAGTTAACCCCGCCTGATATACACACGTGGGACTCTACTAATAAAAACTGTTAGCCAAAAAATATGAAAACGCCTCTGACCTGCCTTAAATGCGGAGAACCTGCTAATCCAGCCTCCGTGAAGAAGTCCTTTCTTCTTTTCCCGAAATTCAAATGCGGCAGTTGCAATGCCGACAATATTTATCCCGCCTCCACTGGTGCGCAGATACTTCACTGGGTTCTCGCATCGATATTTGTTTTGATATTTCTAGCAGGACTAGCCGCAGGACAGATAATGCTCCCCGGTGCAGTATTTATCGCAGGATTTTGGGGGATTTTTGCGAACATACGAATCCGGCGGGAACATCAGAACAACAAAATCAAATAAGACTATGAACCGATCATTTTTCGCAGCCATTTTTGCTGGAATATCACTGTTTGCAACACTACCCAGTAGCGCACAGGTCAAAGACGTTGCAAACAACTACGGAATTAAGATTTCTGTTCCAGACGCTTGGGTTCTTGATAGCGCTGCGATGAGGAACGCCAAGGTGAAGCTCACTGAGTTACTTACTGCAATCAAAACAGAAGGCAAAGTAAGGATTCTCAACACCGGCACTGCGCCCGGTGCTGTAGAGGGATATTCACGCGTCCGACTTAACATCACCTCAAACTTGACGCTCTCCCAAGCAGATGTTGGGAATCTGACGGATGAAGATCTCAAGGAGCTAGCGGCAGCTTTTGCTCCCGAATTGGTAGCCATGCCTCTATTTCGTGTTGAGAGAGATTCAATTTCTGTAACGAGCACAAGAACGGATGATGGCTTTTTGGGTATTCGATTAAGTTACGTTCGCAGCGGCACGAATGGACCAGTCAAGGTTCACCAATACTGGTTTCCATTCTCCAACCGTGCTGCCCAACTCACCCTGAGCTACGAGGTCGCCAAACAAGATGTTTTGTGGCCACCGCTCTTGAAAGTCTTGTCCTCACTACGGCTCACCGATCAAGAACTATGGCCAAAACCATAAGGCTAACAAGCCGCGCCGTGACAACCCCTACCAGCCGACCTGTTTCGATGATTTCCCGTAACTACAACCCTCACCCCGTGATCGACGTGCGTCCTCGCTGGTAGGGGTGCACGCGCTCATCGTTAGGGGAATAAATTGCTCGTCTTTACAGAGCGGTAGATTCGTGTGATGCTTTCTGGTAATGCAATCCGTTTACATTGAGACCACGATTCCGAGCTACCTTACTTCTCGCAAGAGCAAGCAGGCT
>JBILAN010000015.1:0-44329 GCA_044354135.1 Luteolibacter sp. | reverse complement strand
TTGTGGAGCGCACGCGTAGCTGATGGCAAGCGGGACAGAAGTGGCGAGTCTTGCAGGTGAATGCGAGCAGCCGCTCATGGCCGCAATCGGAGCATTCGAGTCGCGTGAATCCGGAAGCAAGATCGCCACAGCGGAGGAAGGATTCGACGGTTGTGATGGTGGATGATTTGAGTGGACCGTGGGTAGGGCGGTGTTTGTTTTCGTAATCAGAAGAAAAGGACCCCCAACCGTGATTGACAAGCTGCCACAGAGGTGAGGCGCGGGGGCGGCGCGGCTGATAGATGGATGGCATAAATACGTTCATATGAACATATTTTATGCGAGGCAATATATTGAGCGATGGATCGGTTTTGTAGATCATCAAGTTAGGTTAGATTTTCTCCGAGAGTGACTGAGCCTAGACGAATCCAACTTTCCAGACAAACTGCACACATGGGCAGCGTGAAAGCGATCAACCTATAAACAGAAATGGAACCACAATGGGAGCGAAGCGGACATAGACGAACACAAAAATTAAATCTCTTCGTCAAATGGACACAGATACACACTGATAATCTAAGAGTTATGAACTTTTTCAGTCTCACCTTTTAGGTGAATGAAGAATTCTTTCTAATCCTCTTAGCATCAGTGTTAATCAGTGTTAATCAGTGGTTCATTTTCCTCTTTAGGATCAACGCCTCACGCCTCGCGATGAACAGCAAAGGCTCTCATTTTGTTTCGTTAGACAAAGTCATCATAACCATGATGACCACAGGGCAAGACATGCAAACGAAATACAAGGAAACCTCACGCGGAGGCCTTGCGGTGAATATGGTGGAGTGTTAGATGTAAGAATTTTCTCGCGCAAAGGCGCTAAGCCGCAAAGGAAAGATATATAAGTAAATGAAGTGAGCTTTGCCTCACTATATTTACCACCTTATATAAATTCTTCACTGGTTAACCCTACTCTTCCTTTGCGGCTTTGCGGCTTAGCGCGAGATCCAACTCAACCCGAGCAATTCCCACTAAGCAAAGATATCCATGACAGGTTTTCCTGTGCCGTCTTTGGTTGCGTAGAAGGGACGCTTCTCGATTTCGAATTCGGTTTTCGGGCTGATGCCCATGGCGGTGAAGATGGTGGCGTGAAGATCCTCAATCGTCACTGGCTTGTCAGCCAAGCATGGGCGTTCATCGGCAGTTGCGCCGTACAAGAAGCCTTTTTTCGTGCCGCCGCCAAACATGAGAACCGATGATCCACCGGTGAAATGGCGATGTAAGCCGTAGTGTTTCATCTCCTTGAGCACATCGGTTTTGGCACGCGATTGGTCTTTTGCGGAAGATCCTGGGACACCCTCGATCATCATGTCGCGACTGAACTCACTGGCGACGATGACCAGGGTCCTATCTAACAAGCCTCTTTCTTCGAGATCTTTGATCAAACGTGCGATCGGTCTATCGATCTGCTGTTTCATCTTCTCGGCGGTGGTATGACCATTTTCATGCGTATCCCAGTGGAAGAACGGTTCGTATTCGGTGGTCACCTCGACGAAGCGAGCGCCGTTTTCCACCAGTTTTCTGGCAAGCAAGCAACCTTGGCCGAAGCGACCCGTGTTATATTCATCGAACACTTCTTTCTTCTCTTTAGTTAGATCAAATGCCTCACGCTCTTTGGATCCGAGCAAGCGATGAGCATTATCCAGCGAACGCAACATGGATTCTTGATGGTAATCGCTGAGTTCATCGGCACGTGGTGAGTGTTTTACCAAATCCTCCAACGCTTTATAACGTTTCGCGAAACGATCAGCAGACATGCCGCCTGGAGGCTGCACAGCTTTTGAAGCAAGGTCAGGGAAAGGTAAATTCATCGGGCCGTATTCGCTGCCGAAAAATCCTGCGGTGGTGAAGGCTTTAATCTCTTCGCTTTCACCAAAACCTTCGAGCCGTTGGCCGATGTTGATGAATGGCGGCATCACATCATTGCGCCCGCCCAATACTTTCGCCATCCATGCGCCGATGTGCGGAGCCGCGACCGTTTGCGGAGGAACGTAACCCGTATGCCAATGATATTGATGGCGTGAGTGCAGAATACTCCCGAGATCGGCTTGCACGTGTGAGCGGATCAAGGTCGCTCGATCCATAACGCTGGCGATGCCTTCCAAACCCTGACAAATTTTGATGTTATCCACTGCGGTATGGATCGCAGGGAAAGTGCTGATGATTTTTTCAACCGGAGTGCCGACTTCATACGGGAGATATTTTTTCGGATCGAAGGTTTCCGGCGCTGCCATACCGCCGGCCATCCAGAGCAGAATGCAGGCATCTGCTTTTGCTGCAGGATGTTTGATCTTATCCGCCGCCATCGCACGAGGCGCGCCGCCGAGGAAAGTAGCCGCAGTCGATGCGCCTACCATCCGCAGGAAATTGCGACGGGTTTGTTCCGGGAGACTATCGTTGTACCAAGTTTCTGAGTTCATTGTCTTAGTTGATATAGAAAAATTCAGGGAGCATAAAAATTGACCATAAGAAATCTTCAACCTGCTCAGGTTGCGGATCCGTGCCTAACATCGATAGAGCAACTTCCATTTCACGAGTTGTCGGCTTGCGGCTAAGTGATGTGGCATAGACTTGCGTGATCGTTGATTTCGGATCGGTCACTTTGCCTATCTTCTGCGCACCCTCACGAATCAATCCTGCTAGTTCGGGACCATTTGCTAGATTGATTGCTTCGAGAGTTGTGAGTTGATCAGGCCTTGAAGTGACGACCTGCTCGCGGTTAGGCCGACCTAAGACCGCTTGCAATGAATCGCGTTGCAGGAAAGCGGTGCGGATCGGCCTGTCATCCCATTTTTCCAATCCATGCGATTTCATAACCACATTGAGTTGTCCGCCTTGGCCGTTTCCTCCCTTGAAAGCATCTTTATCTGGCTTTGGCCAGACTCCGACAGTCGCACGGGCCGAATCGATAAATTGCTCAGCGGTCATGCGCTTACGGACAGGGCCGTTAAAAACGAATGGTTTGGTCTCGTCATCGAGAACATCGGCACGAGCTTGATAGATTTTCGAAGTCGCGATCAAACGAATCACGGCCTTCATATCGTATTTGGACTCGACAAGATAATTTGCAAGCAGATCTAACAAATCTTCATTCCATGGTACAGTGTTCATTGCATCGACCGGATGAACAATCCCGCGACCCATCATTTGATTCCAAAGACGATTGACGAGGGTTCTCTGCATCCTTCCGTTTTCCGGATGAGTGATCAAGCTGGCGAGTTGCTTGAGTCGCTCAGGTTTGGGTTTGGAAGGATCGATCTGGCCGAGCTCGGGATATAGCCATGCCGCAACAGCTTTTTCACCAGTCGGCTTGTCGCAACGCGTTAGTTCCAGGGGTTTATCTGAATAAATCGCAGCCAACCCGTAAGCTTCTTTCAAGGTCCAGCGATCCACAAAGCTGTCGTGGCAAGAAGCGCACTTCATGTTGATGCCCAAGAACACCTGGGAGACGTTTTGTGAAAACTGAACTGCGAGCGTCTGGCTAGCATTGACTTCACCGCGCCATTCGATGCCATTGATGAATCCTGCGGAATTCGCGTCTGGTGAAACGAGCTCGCTAACAAACTGATTGTATGGCTTATTTTCTAACAGAGACGGATAAAGCCAGGCAGTGACTTGTTTGCGACCACCTGTGATGAAACCGGTTCCGGCATATTCATTGCGCAGTAAATCATTCCAAAATGTCATCCAGTGCACCGCATAGGCTTCTTTGTTTGCAAGCAACTCATCAACCGTTTTCGATTTATTGAAATCGGCAGCTGAAATTTTAGCTAACATGTCAGCACTCGGAGGTAGGCCGTTTAGATCTGCACTGACTCGGCGTAAAAAAGTCGCGTTATCCGCAGGCTCTGGAAATTTCCGCCCTTTTTTTTTGAAGTGCTCGGCGAGGATGAGATCGATGGGATTTGCTCCAGCTGGGCCTTTTGGAAGTTTGACAGTTCTTGGCTTCAATGGCGGTTCGTATCTTTCTTTGGCAAAGGTGAATCCCTCCGTCCATGGCAGGCCTGCTAAAATCCAGCGCTTCAATACATCAATTTCCTTTGTATTCAGGGCCGCTTTCTTTTTTTCCGGCGGCGGCATTTTTTCATCCGGATCATCTGAAGTGACAACTTCGATCATCAGGGATTTATCGGGCTTACCTAGCTCAATCACATCGGCTTCGAGCAGCAAAGCTTTGGTATCCATCGATAGCCCGCCTTTTGCTTTATCGCCGGTGTGACACTCGATGCAGTGCTTATTGATCAACGGCACCACTTCATGCGCGAAATCGACCTCTGCTGCCAATGGCAAGGTGGAACACACGATGACTAAAAAAAAGACGGGGGTAAATTGATTCATAGATGAAAACGAATGATGTAGATAACCACGAAGCATACAGAAATCAAACTGAAAATCTTGCAGCTTTTAAGACTTTTATGGCCCCAATTCTATTATGGTAAGAGGCCCCGACAACGATACATTTCAAAAGTAGATTTTTAGGCGGCAATTATTGGTTTTATCAGTTGTTGTTTGTAGGTATTGGAGGGAGATTTCCTGAGGATGTATGAGGGCATTACTCGTTGTATGAGATCATCCAGTGATAGATCACCTCAGGAATTTTCATCAAAGGATGTGATGACGCTGTAAAAGCATTTTACCGCGCTCGGTTTCCCATGCCGGCACCTGAGTGAGGAAATTTGGAAGTTCAGGATTCAAGTCGTAATTGCGATGAAATACCCGCGTGGTGGAGCCTGACATGGGCGGGACAATCCAAGTCCAATCCGCATTCGCCTGCCTGCCAGCCGTTTCCTCGTTCTTGCAAAACCGGATGAATTCATTTGATGCTTGGTGGTGGTCAACTAATTGAACCCCATCTGTCATAAACGAATGAATTACAGCCTCGTTCAGAACTAGCAACGCGTGGTCACGCCACAGACTGCCACGACGCTGTGTTTCCAAGCCGAGCTTTTCCGCAATAACCGGCAGTTGATTGTAACGGTTGGTATCTGCTAGATCCCGAGCCCCGATTTCAGTTCCCATATACCATCCGTTGAACGGGGCGCAGGGATAAACCTCATTTCCCGTTGCGAAAATTTGATCGGAAAGGGCGGGTAAGGCATACCAACGCAGACCCAGCGCCTCGAACCATGGGTATACCGGATGCCGGAGTTTGACTTCCAAAACTACGCCCTTGGGGAGTTTATACATTCCGATCTTCTCACCGGATTGGATGATGAGTGGCAACAAATCAAACCGACCAGTTGTATTTGGCGCCTTCCAACCAAGTGCAAGCGCGACTTTTGTCAGCGCCAGATTCATAGGATCACCCAAGATCTTACCATCACCTCTCTCATGAGCGGCATAGCGGATCAATTGGTGATTCCAAATGCGAATCTCAGACTCAGGTGATTTCCATTCGGAGAAAACTGTCATGGTGGGTATGATACGCCCACCGTTTGTTGCGGTTTTGAGATGCTTCACGAGAGCATCAAAAATCTGATCCGTGTCTTCGAGGGAACGTTCATCAAGGACCTGCAAGGATTTCCAATGCAAGCGCCCGATACAGCGGACCGAATTTTTCCAAGCCAATCGTGCTTGATCTTGCAAGGATCCGAGATTAGCCAGAGGACAACGTAATAAATCAGCCTGCAGCGCCAGATCCCAAGCGGCTGCATAGTCTCCGGGAATCGCTACTGCCCCACTTGCATGCGGACATTTCAAACTAGGCTCTTCATTACCAGTAATGCTAATGCTAGGAGTTTGCTTTTTCACTTGGGCGGAGAATACACTGGTGAACTGGTCTGGGAAGGGGAAAAGGGGGTTGCGCAGCCAGCGATGCAGCCATGAAGCATAACGCAATAGCAGACTGAAAAATCATAGAATTGAGGACATCAACCGCGTCATTCCCGCGATGACATGGAACCAAACTGATCATCCAGACAGGTCGCTTCGCAAGCGCACCCCGAACTCATACAATTGCGTGAGTTTGCGGTGCGTTGAAATAGGGAAATCTGCTATAAACCAGCAAGTCTGAGAAAAACGACAGTGCCATCCACGCGAGAATCCGAATGCAATATTGTATCTTTTTGACTCACTCAGATTGCTAGACATCGCAAGCATGGCTGTGATAGCAGCGGCAAGTTTATCGCGATCTTCGCTTATGATTCATCTATTCGGAGATTTCTGTTAGATAATGCCGCTTTTCTTGGATCATCTGATCATATTTATATCAGATTCAATTGATCGGAACCATTGAAAAACCCACGTCGCCACCTGGCTCTGTGAAATCATCTGGATAATAACCCGCACCAGTATCGGGATCGGTAATCACATAATTTTTAATTCGAGAGACACAGCGACCATGGAGATCCAATTTGACTTTTTTATCAAAGCCTAGCTGGAGGTAAATAATTTTTTTGGAATCGAGTGTAAATGCTATGATTGCGTGATGAGGAGATGACTGATATTGCAAAGTGTTAGTATCAATGGTGCCGCTTTGCACAATTGCGCTGCCTGCTGGCGTGAATGAGTAAGTCATCGCACCGACAGTTGGTAACATAAACTGATACACACCTTCGCTATTTTCCAATGACAGCCTGTAACCCACTGGTGTCACGGGCGTGATGGCATCGGTGCCGTATTTCACTACGATTGGGCGAAACCCCGTGATCGGCATGCCTTCTGGATACGTAATATCGTAATAGCGCGCATTGTAGAAAGACGACGCATGCCAGCGGCTATTTAGTTTTTGCCAATCAATGATTGCGGGATCAATGGTAGCATAGACTAATAATTCAGTGCGCAGACTCTGCTTGAAAA
Organism: Luteolibacter sp.; assembly: GCA_044354135.1. Classification (GTDB taxonomy): domain Bacteria; phylum Verrucomicrobiota; class Verrucomicrobiia; order Verrucomicrobiales; family Akkermansiaceae; genus Luteolibacter. The sequence continues at coordinate 37,498 of JBILAN010000015.1, read as the reverse complement.
CATAACGAGTAGTGTTAGCAGGACTGGGGGCTACTTGGGTTTTGAAAGACGGCGCCGATAAGGTCGGTAATTTCTGCGATTTTGGATTGAACTTTTGCGCATCTTTACTGATGCGACGGATGGTGATGGTTTGGATCGTGATGTCAGCCAAGGGTCGGTCAGATAAATTCACCTCTGCGCTGAGAATGGCGTCAATCACACTCTGACCTTCTACCACTTTGCCAAAGACCGTGTGCTTGCCTTCAAGTCCCTGAATCGCCTCACCCGTGATGAAAAACTGACTGCCATTCGTATTGGGTCCAGAATTGGCCATTGCCAAGTAGTAGGGTTGATCAAAACGATAGGTAGCTGGCAGCTCGGTATTCATTTCATCCGGAAACTCATAGCCCGGTCCATCGGTACCATCGCCGCGCTTGGAGCCGGCTTGAATGATTTTAAAACCCGGCACGTTGATAACGCGATGAAAGATAATGCCATTGTAAAAAGGCTGCGGAGGTTTGACAGTGGAAAGCAGCCCATTGCGCTCATCGACCCATTGACGTGTACCTTCAGCAAGGGACACAAAGCTCGCCACCGTGCGCGGTGTTTGTTGGAAATTCAGCTCGCAGGTAAATAAGCCTGCGCTGGTCTGCACATCGGCAAACATCTGCGCTTGGCTTTTGGAGACAGCAGCCAGCAAAAGTATCAGACTCAGTAGATATTGCATACTTTAAGAATTAAGGGGAGTTGAACGGTTTTGCAAATGAAAAAAGCGAGAGATGAATGCTAGCATTCATTCATTAATCCCGATTGCCAAATGCAGCAGGAACCCTAATCATCCTTATAGATGAAAATATTGTCTATTTCGCTCCATTACTGGCAGAGTCTGCCGCTCTATATCAGGACTCTGGTAGGGATGGCACTGGGAGCTCTTATGGCTGTGTTCTGGCCTGATGGAGCTGAAGTATTCAAAGGACCATCCAAGGCACTGATGGGCCTCGTCCAAATGCTCGCCGCGCCGGTCGCGTTCTTCGCCATCACCCACGCCCTGGCCTGTGCTAAGATCGAAAAAGGCAGTTGAATTTAGTGAAATATGAACTGAAGCAGCTGCACAGTCTGGATAGTGATCCAGCATCTGAGCTTGGACAAGCAACTGCGTTTTCACTGAGACAAGCAGAGCAGCGTATGACTGAATTTCTCCGCAGACGCAAAAAGAGTCGTCTTATTACAGGTATGACTGGAATGGTAGCCATGTTAGCATTGATGGGATTTCTATTTTCAGCTAATCAGAAGGCAAAATCTAAAGCAGAACATATAGAGGCTGCGAGGATGGCAAAAGTAGTACATGAAGCCGAAGAAGCAAAAGCAGAGCATGAAGCTGCAGAAGCCAAAGTCAAAGCAATGAATGAATTAGCAGAGGCAAACTTCAAAGTTATGCGCGAGGAAAGAGAGGCAAGAGTCAAAGCCGAGCTTGAAGAAAGAGAGGCTAAGGCTGTAACGGAGCGTGAAGCAACAGAAGCAAAAGCCAAGTTATTTGCCGAGATAGGTTCTGGGCAGGTTGGCGGTTCCCTAGTTGTTCCGTTGCTAGGAAAATCAGTCATGCCATTTTCCTTTTGTCCGGCGGGATCTTTCACAATGGATAAAGGGCCTGCTGTAGGCCAAAGCTATGAACGTATAGAGAAAGTGACCTTTAATAAAGGTCTACAATCCCTCACAGAGCAAGAACTCCGTCTTAAGCCGTCGAATTACTAATACTTACTGGCTCGAGCCGGCTGATATTGCTCCGTCAGTGAGCTTTCGCACAGTCATATATGCATCGGAATACTAAATCAAGCATCGCGGGCATAAATACTTTAGTTATCTAGTTTCAAACAATAGATTTTTTAGAATTCACCAAAAATATAAATCACTAACAGTTTTAAAATGCATCTTCATGAAAACATGTTATTTCGCTGGGTCGGTTACGACGTTGAGATGGGTGATGAAAAAGCAAATCTCCCAGCGCCAAAACGTCCAATGATTGGTCTAAAATCTGAATTGTCCGACGAGCAACGTGACAAATACATAAACCGATTACGTGACGCCTTTGATCCAAACAAAGGTTTACGAGTTTCCAAATACCATAATGAATGCTAGGAATTTGCTTTTTCATTCAGCGCGGAGAATACACTGGAGAGCCGCTCTGGGCAGGGGAAAAGGGTATGGAATATGTCGAAAGTCTGAATGTCCAAGGTCGAAAGTCGGCAGCAAAGTGCTCCTCTTTAACTACTAAAAATCAATCTGCAGCACTCTCCCCCAGAGCCCTTGGGGCACAGCTCCCCCGCCCTGCTGTTGCTTTCGGTCTGCTGCGGGGTCTAGTTGTGAGCGTCGCTTATCAAGTCTAATCGAGATCCAAGATCCGGCCGTCTTTCAAATGGATTTACTTGGTTTTCCTTACTTGTTGCGGACCTAAAGGGACACCACTCGGCTTCTCTTCAACGCCGCTTCAACCTAAAGAGGAAAATGAACCACTGATTAACACTGATTAACACTGATGCTAAGAGGATTAGAAAGAATTCTTCATTCACCTAAAAGGTGAGACTGAAAAAATTCATAACTCTTTGATTATCCGTGTCTATCTGTGTCCATCCGTGGTTCCATTTCTGTTTATAGGTTCAACCTTCATTTTCAACAAACCACGCTCAATCATCCTTCTAATATAAACACCAACCACTGTTGGCTTTGCAGAATTTAAGTATTTTCGTCCTCGAGCGGAGCTTTCGGGAGCTTGTCGACTTCTTCGAGTAGATTCACGATTTCCACTCCGCGAATGGCGGAGTTATCGTGTTTGAATCGCAGCACGGGGGTGGATTTCAGGACCACGCGTTTCATGACCGCTTTTTGGATCGCGCCGTGGGCTTTGTTGAGTTTTTCAATGATGGGCTCAGCAGAGCCTCCGATCACGCCGATCCAAACCCGACCTTCTTTCAGATCATCTGTGACCTCGACCGCACTGACAGTGACCATTTTACCGTGCCATTCGTAATCGTGTTGGATCACCATGGAAATTTCACGGCGAAGCAGTTCGTTGACTCGATCGATGCGGCGGGACATGTGGAAATAAATGCTGAAATGCTAAAAAACTGAAATGCTGAAATAAGAAAGTTAAGAAGAATGGGCGGTTACTAAAGCTCTCTGAATTTTAGCGTTTGCCTTACGGCCATGAGGTTTGCTTTTTGGTTGTAATGAAAGTTCGCTATCGCTCACGAGTCATTCAGCGTTTAAGAATTTCAGCTTTTACCCATTAGAGCGTCTGAGCGACTTTTTCCAGAGTGTAGCACTCGATGATATCGCCTTCCTGGTATTCGTTGAATTCACCGAGGCGGATACCGCATTCGAAGTTAGTTCTGACTTCTTCGACTTCCTCGTGGAAGCGACGGAGGGTAGACATTCTGCCATCGAAAACTGGAATTCCACCACGGATGACACGGGCATGTGCTTTACGGTGCACTTTGCCATCGGTAATGAAGCAACCAGCAGCTTTGCCTTTGTTGACCTTGAAAACCTGGCGGCATTCGGCGTGACCGATCACCGACTCACGGGTCAGCGGATCTAACAATCCGAGCATTGCTTCGCGGACTTGATCGATGAGTTCGTAAACGATAGAGTAAAGTTTGATTTCGGCACCAGCTGCTTTGGCAGATTTAACAGCTTTCGCTTCAACCTTCACGTTGAAACCTAGAATGATGGCATCAGATGAACTTGCGTAAGTGATATCTGATTCGGTAATCGGGCCAGCAGCTGCAGTGATGAATTGGCATTCCACTTTTTCAGATTCAATGGCGAGGATAGCTTTCTTGATCGCTTCGACCGAGCCCTGAACATCGCATTTAAGAATGATTTTGAGCTGATTTTTTCCGCCGCCATCATTGACCATGCTGAAGAGGTCTTCCATGCGGTTGCGATGTTGGGGCTTCAGACGCTTCAATCTCAATTCTTCCTGACGCTCGGCTGCGAGCGCTTTTGCTTCGCGCTCACTCTTCATTTCGGTCAAGTGATCACCAACATTTGGAAGTTCTTCAAAGCCGATGACTTCTACAGGAGTTCCTGGGAGAGCGTTTTTGACACTCTCGCCGAGGTCGTTGATCAGCGAGCGAACTTTTCCTGAGAACGGACCACAGATGAATGGAGTACCGACTTTTAAAGTTCCAGATTCAACGATGACCGTTGCGGTGGTACCGCGGCCAGGAACGACGCGTGCCTCAATCACGCCGGCACGGGTGGTAGCTTTTGGGTTGGCTTTGAGTTCGAGCACTTCGGCTTGGAGCACGATGAGTTCTAACAGATCGTCCATGCCGGTACCTTTGAGTGCGGAAATGCATGCGAACTCGGTATCGCCACCGTAATCGGTGGTTTGCAGACCATTTTCCGCGAGCTGGGTTTTTACGCGCTCAACGTTAGCGGAAGGAAGGTCGCATTTGTTGATCGCGACGATAATGGTCTTTTTGGCTTTCTGCGCGTGTTTGATCGCTTCAATCGTTTGCGGCATGAGACCGTCATTGGCAGCAACCACGATGATCGCAATGTCGGTGATGCTAGCACCGCGTGCGCGCATGTCGGAGAAAATAGCGTGACCCGGAGTATCGAGAAACGTAATCAACTGGCCGTTGTGGTTCACTTGATAAGCACCGATGTGCTGGGTGATTCCACCAGCTTCACCGCTGACGACTTTGCTCTTACGATAGTAGTCAAGGATTGAGGTTTTGCCGTGGTCAACGTGACCCATGATCGTAACGATGGGAGGTCTGACGGTGAGTAAATTTTTCGGCTCTTCAACCGGAGCTTCTGGCTCGACGATGACTTCCTCGACCTTGTGGAAACCTTTTTCCTTATCGCGTTTTTCACGCTCAAAAGTGAATCCATGAATTTCGCAAACCTGAGCTGCGATTTCCGGCTCAAGCGGCTGATTCGGGGCAGGGAAAACACCCAGCTTGATCAGATCTGCCATGACGTTGAACGGCTTCAGACCAAGGCGTGCCGCGAGATCGGGAACCAAAATCGGCGGTTTGATGATGATCAACTTGGAGTCAGAAGACACCGATGCGTCGCTTGATACTGGGCTAGGTGAAACCTGTGACGCAGCAATGGGTGCGATGTCCTGATTCTTAACAAAACTCAGATCCTCGTTTTCGTTTGAGAGGATTTTAGAAATGCTACCTAAAGCGTTTTTGGCCGCGGTTGGACTCTTCTTCGCTTTGGGTTTCTTCTCCTCTGTGAACAAGTCTAAAGCATTCGCTTTTGCCTTCTCAAGCTTACTGGGTGCAGCCGCGATCTCAGCTTCCTGACGCTGGCGCTCTCTACGAGAAGGCTTTTTCTCATCTTCGATGAGATCGAGGATTTTTTTAGGCTTGTTAGAAGATTTATCGCTATTTTTAGGCATTCGGCGTTCTGAGTATGAGAGTAATGGGTCTAGAGTTTTATCTGAAGGGTTAGAATAATGTTGGGACTAAATTTACTTGGTTGCAGCCTCACCTGAAGCAATGCTTCTTGCTCGCTCGAGGATTGCTTCTGCTTCTTCCGTGCTGAGCTCCAGTGAGCTCGTGAGGAATTCGACCGGCATATCAACGATCATCTCTGCACTAACTCCTCCAAAGAGTGTGAGTTTCGCAGCAACTTCATCGGAAATTCCAAGTTGCTCGCCCAAGGTGTGAGCAACTCCGCCGATTTTTTCTTTGAATTGTTCTTCTTTGGTCTCGTCTTTGCGGACTTGAACATCCCAGCCCATGAGGCGTGAGGAAAGGCGTGCGTTCTGGCCTTTTCTGCCGATCGCTTTACTGAGGTCTTCTTCGCTGACCGTCACGAGGACGATCTTCTCTTCTTTGTTTACCGAGATCGAAATCAACTCAGCCGGTTTGAGTGCCTCGCGGACAAGCTCGGATGGATCTTCGCTCCAACGGATGATATCGACTTTTTCGTTGTTGAGTTCACGGACGATGTTTTTGACCCGAGCACCGCGCATGCCGACGCAAGCACCAACGGGATCGACTTTTGGATCGTTACTCCAGACCGCAACCTTGGTGCGGAAACCGGCTTCACGTGCGATCGAGCGGATCTCAACGGTGCGGTCAGAAATTTCATTTACCTCGGCCTCAAACAAGCGGCGCACGAAGTTTGGATGACTGCGTGAAAGGATGATCTCTGGGCCGCGGCCCTCGTTTTCAACGGCCAAAACATAGCAGCGAATCCGATCGCCGATGTTGTAATCTTCACCTTGAACGCGCTCACGGTTCGGCATGATTCCTTCAAATTTACCGAGATCTATCATCACGTCGTTGCGCTCGAAGCGTCGAACCGTTCCGGATACAACGTCGCCCGCGCGGTCTTTGAATTCCTCATAAATCATTTCCTTCTCCGCTTGGCGGAGGCGCTGCATCATCGTTTGTTTTGCAGTCTGGACGGCAATACGTCCGAAATCTTTCGGAGTGACGTTGAATTCCAGGACGCCACCAACTTGAATTTCAGGGTTCTTTTTCAGGGCAATGCTGAGAGGAACTTCATTGAATTTATCGGTTTGTTCGCCATCTGCGCAGACATTGAGTGCGGCAAAAATCTTGGTGGTGCCTTTTTTCGTGTCCACTTCAGCCCGCAAAGTCTCGATCGCATCGGCTCCAGGAACCATTTTGCGATAAGCAGAAACGAAGGAAAACTCGAGTGCCGCAACGATTTTGTTGCGGTCGATTCCTTTTTCTTTTTCGTAATATTCGATGAGTGCGACGATGTCGTTGGTCATGGCTAGCGGTGGACGGGCAGTTGAAGGAAAAATAGCTTTTTCCGATGTTGATGAAGCTTCTGGAGACGCAAAAGAGTGGGTGTAAGACCCACTCTCCATGTCGCAGAGGTTGTTCGTTGGAGGCTTGTAATTCAGTTTCCTAGCCCGTTGCAAGCCGAAAGTCTTAGTGGAAAATGGCTTCAGATAGGTGCAGATGAAGAATTTTTACCACGAATTGCACGAATGACACGAAATGGAAGAGCGATGATTCGGTGAAATCACTATTTTCCCAAATTTGAATATGGGGTTTCTAGATAAAATAAGGGAAAATCCACCCTTCGGGCATCACAACTTTCGTGTCATTCGTGCTTTTCGTGGTTAACCATCATTTATTCCTAAAGCCCCCTCCAGCGGATGTCTTTGATCCGAGCCGTGGTCTGCCAGGTGGCTAGGCCGAAGGGCGCGCATTCCTCGATCCCGCCTTGCCGGAGCGACAGGCTTTTGCCCGTCGTATCAATATCGATCAACTTTTCTCCATTGATCCAGACCTTGATTGATTCCCCCTCCCTGACCAAGCGAATCGGATACCAGACATCGGTCATGAAGGCATGGGTCTTTTGACTGTCGTTTTCGGAGGCGTCTTTGTCATCAATACAAGAAATCCCGACAAGACTCCCGCCCCAGCCGCCGACGATCAGGGTCACGCATTGCTCTGGGCCGCGTGCGGGAAAGGTTACGGCGCAGAAAAAATCCGTGCCGTTGACTCGTTTCGCTTTCATTTCGAGCTCAAACGGCGCGGTCGGCATATCCCCTCTCCAGCGAACATTCGTCAGAGTCTCACCCCAGCCTATGCTTAATTCATCGCCGACTTCCAAAGTTCCCCCGCTGACCTGCTCCCATTGGTCCTTCATTTCAATCCACGGCTTCTCCGCCACACCGTCATCCACACTCTTCTTTTTCTCCCCACACCCAAACAAACAAATCCCGCCAAACAACCCCATCCATTTACGACGTTTCATATCACAACTCTAGCAAACCATTTCTGAAAGTCTCGCTCTTCTTAGAGTGACCAATCAAAAGACCACAAATTCAAATGAGTAGATTTTCTACCGCGAATGAACGCGAATGGACGCTAATTTGAAGAATTTTGATCATTGTCATAAACAAATCCTGACTTTGAAATTTTAATGATGCCATATGATCTTATTCGCGTTTATTCGCGGTTGGCTTACTTAAATTTGATCGCCGTAAGCTCTTCATTGAATTTTGAATTTTGAATTTTGAATTTTTAGCCTAACGTCCCGCATGCTCTCCACTGAAAAACTCACTGGCTTCGCTGACGAAGCCTCGCGCGACATCGATAGACAAATCCAAGCAACTCAGGAACTTGGTTGGTCCGCGATCTCAACTCGCATGGTTGGCAACAGCAACATTCATGATATACCGGAAGAAGATTTCCTGAAGGCAGCCGACAAGCTGGATGCCGCTGGAATTCACGTCCCGGAATTCGGATCCGCGATTGGCAACTGGGGTAAAAAAATCAGTTCAGACTTTTCCATCACTCTAGCAGAAATCGAGCGCGCGATCCCACGTATGAAGCGCCTGAAGACCCCGATGATCCGCATCATGTCCTATGCGCAGGAACCATGGGGCATGGACCAAAACGAAGACGAGCGCTTCCGTCGCATGCGCGAAATCGTCAAACGTTTTGCCGATGAAGGCATCACGGCGGTCCACGAAAACTGCATGAACTGGGGCGGATTTTCTGCCGAACATTCGCTGCGCCTTGTCGAGGAAGTCCCCGGCTTGAAACTCGTTTTCGATACCGGAAATCCTATTTTCCAACTTGATCGCTCCAAGCCCGAACCTTTCCCATGGCAAGATCCCATGGAGTTCTGGTTGAAAGTGAAAGAGCACGTCGCCCACATCCATATCAAAGACTGCGTCAACCCAATCTCCGCGGACGTTGAGCCAGAATACACCATGCCCGGTCTCGGGCAGGCGAAGCTGCGTGAAATCCTAACAGATGCTCATCAATCCAACTACAAAGGCTGGATCGCCATCGAACCACACGTCGCAACGGTATTCCACGCACCAGATCCATCTGCGGTTGATTGGAATCAATGCTACAGTTCTTACGTCGAATACGGCCGCCAATTTGTCCGCTTGATCGCGACCCTATAGGAGAGCCGGTCTCCGACCGGCTGTGTTGAAAGGTGTGGACGAGTAGCCCTGCTCGTCCGTGACTGAATCCCAGAATGTATGATCACTCTGACGGATTCTATTCAGATCCAATATTGAAGAGAATCACGGTCGACTGAGGCGAGTTGACCCTACCCTTTTAGGGGTCACATCACTACTTCGTTCACTACTTCTCGGGAAACATCAGCACCCGCCCAAACCACGCTGTTAGAAACACGCGCGCAACTGTGAATCCGCGCGTCTTTTGCTATCACGCTGTTTTTAATCACAGCTCCTTCTTCAATGATCGCTTCAGGATGAATTGGAGCTTGTAGCGCAAGCTGACGATGAGCAGCGAGATAAGATTCCAAATCACCGAGATCCATCCAATCGCCTTCATCCATCACCACTGCACCGATTCCGCCTTCACGAACAAGTTCCTGAAATGCTGGAATCACCGCAATGATTTCTCCAGCGGGAATCCTTTTTAGAAAGGCCTTTTTCACGCAGTAAATTCCCGTGAAAACATGCGTCCCCGGCAACCCGCGAACTTCACTTCTAACATCCTCAACACGGTCGTTTTCTCCGATCGAAATTCGTTTTTCCCCACCATTTGAACGCAGCGCCAATGTCACTTCATCACCACTGGCTTCATGAGCATCGACCAATTTTTTCAGATCCATCGATGAAAAAATATCTCCGTTGTGAATCAATAGACTTCCTTCATCCAACCAGCTCTCGATATTTTTCAATCCGCCGCCGGTTTCTAACAGAATCGGTTCATGAAAAAATGTAATGTCTCTCCCCGCCCCGAATCCCTGCCATTTTTCTGGGAGATGATGCGTGTTGATCGCAAACCGCTTGCAACCCACCGCCTCGCAAGCCTCCACCGCCCACATTGCGAGTGGTTTATGAAACAGCGGCACAAGCGGCTTCGGGAAGACATCGGTCAGAGGCCGCAACCTCGTCCCCAGCCCTGCGCCCAAAATAAATGCCTGAGTAATCATCTGGCCGTTTCTAAACCCCAAATCCCAAACTTCCAAACCTCAATCGAGCTGAGTGCATTTTTCTGAAAAAATCAGAGGAAATTTTTATTTTTGGAGATATCTATAGGATTCTGCATCGCTATATCGGTGTTTTATAACTAACTACACAACATATGAAGCCATTTATCACAGCCGCCATTATCGGAGTTATCGCTATCACCTCCTCATTTGCCAGAGAAGTCGGCAAACCAGCACCTGCCTTCACAGCTAAATCCGCCAAAGGTACCGAAATCAGCCTTGCGAATTATAAAGACAAAGTCGTCGTCCTGGAATGGGTCAATTTCGACTGCCCTTTTGTCAAAAAGCATTATGCCTCTAAAAACATGCAGGCCCTGCAAGCGGCCTACACCGGAAAAGGCGTAATCTGGTTGACCATCAACTCGTCTGCCGAAGGCAAACAAGGCCATCTCACCGCTGAGAAATTTGTCGAAAAATCCTCTGCTGAGGGTAGCAAGGCCACCGAACTCCTCATCGATGCCGATGGCAAAGTTGGCAAAGCCTACGACGCGAAAGTCACCCCTCACATGATGATCATCGGCAAAGACGGCAACCTCGCTTACTCCGGCGCTATCGACTCGACCGCATCAACCAAGGCCGAGGACGTTGCTGCAGCCGATAAATTATTTGCTAACGCACTCGATGCCGTGCTCGCCGGTAAAGAAGTCACCAATGCTTCCAACAAGCCTTACGGTTGCGGTGTGAAATACTAATTTTCGTCTGCGAAAGCATTCTAGACATAAACCGTCGCCCATCAGGCGGCGGTTTTTTCATCTCGGTATCCGAAGTTCGATTTAAAAGTGAGTGTTCTTTACCAAAGAGACTCCAGTCGCGCTGCATGGATGTATTTCAAAACCGCAGTCTCATCGCTTTTGGAAATACCGGCATTCCACGCCATCCCAGGGACTACGATATGCCAGTCTTCATCGGAAACTTTCGAGGGCATCATCGGCTCATGGCAGCGCCCGCATTGGGACACGTAAACTGCATGACCCCGCTGGAGGGTTTGTAGAGATTGACCGCTACCCGTAGCCATCGCTGTATCTGGGACGGGAATTTGGGTTTTGGCAACACATCCAACCACCACGCAAACCGCCAAAATCGTTAAAATCCATTTCATAGCGCCACTTAATCAAAGCACAGCCACAGCGACAATCTTAATCCATGCAATGAACGTTTTTGACAAATTCCCCACAATCCCCAACCTTCCGCGCACAGAATCTCTTATTAGAAAAACACCATCCATGAGCTACATCCGCACATTTACCACAGGCTCCGGCAAAGAAGGCAGACTTCACTCGCTCCCCGCGCTTGCAGAAAACGGTTTCCCGAATCTTCCCAAACTCCCGGTTTCGATCCGTATCGTGCTCGAATCCCTGCTCCGCAATAACGACGGGCTCAAAGTTTCCGACAAAGACATTCAAAACCTCGCAAACTACAACGCCAAATCTCCCGGCGATTATGAAATCCCCTTCGTGGTCGCGCGCATCGTGCTTCAGGATTTTACAGGTGTGCCTTTGCTCGTCGATCTCGCCGCCATGCGTTCCGCTGTCCACGCCATGGGCAAAGACGCAAAAATGATCGAACCGCTCGTACCCGTCGATCTCGTGGTCGACCACTCAGTGCAGGTCGATTACGCAGGAACTGCTTTCTCATTAGAAAAAAACTTGGATCTCGAATTCTACCGCAACCGTGAGCGTTACGAATTTCTAAAATGGGGCGAGCAAGCTTTCGATACGTTTAAAGTTGTCCCTCCGGGCATCGGCATCGTTCACCAAGTAAACTTGGAATACCTTGCGAAATGCGTGTTGGAAAAAGACGGTGTGTTTTATCCAGATACTCTTGTCGGCACCGATTCACACACCACCATGATCAACGGCCTCGGCGTTGTTGGTTGGGGCGTGGGTGGCATCGAAGCTGAAGCAGGAATGCTCGGCCAGCCAGTGACCTTCCTCGTTCCTGAAGTGGTTGGTGTTTATCTAACAGGCGAACTCGCCACCGGCGTCACCGCGACCGACCTTGTCCTGCGCGTCACCGAGCTACTTCGCCAAACCAAAGTCGTCGGAAAATTCGTCGAGTTCTACGGCCCAGGTGCAATAGCCCTCTCTCTCCCCGACCGCGCGACGATTGCCAACATGGCGCCCGAGTATGGTGCAACCATGGGCTTCTTCGGCATTGATGAAATTACCACCGGCTACCTCGAAGGCACTGGCCGTTCGCCCGAACTCTGCAAGACAGTCGAAAACTATTACAAAGCCCAAAACCTCTGGGGCATCCCGACCGACCGCGACGCTTTACAATTTTCCCAAATCGTTGATCTCGATATTTCTACCGTCAAACCCGGCGTCGCTGGTCCAAAACGTCCGCAAGATCGCATCGATATCGATAGCCTCAAAACCAAGTGGAACCAACTTCTCGCAGCACCCATCGCCGATGGCGGCTTCGCAAAAACCGAAACCAAAACCGCAACGGTTACGGTCGATTCCAAAGATGAGATCAAAGATACCATCCAACACGGTTCGGTGTTGATTGCAGCCATTACCTCTTGCACCAACACATCCAACCCAAGCGTCATGATCGCCGCTGGTTTGCTCGCGCAAAAAGCCAACGCAAAAGGATTGACCATCAAACCTTCTGTCAAAACCTCACTCGGACCTGGCTCGCGTGTGGTTACCGATTACCTCAATAAAACCGGTCTCCAAGCTGAACTCGATGAACTCGGTTTCCAAACCGTTGGCTACGGTTGCACCACCTGTATCGGAAACTCCGGCCCGCTAGATGCAGGCATCGAAGACGTCGTGAAATCCGAGGACATCGTCGCCGCATCCGTTCTCTCCGGAAACCGCAACTTCGAGGCCCGCGTCCATCAATCGATCAAAGCCAACTTTCTGATGTCACCTCCACTCGTCGTCGCTTTCGCGATCGCCGGCACGGTGAACATCGATATGGAAACCGAACCCCTCGGCACCGGTTCCGATGGCAAACCCGTTTTCCTCAAAGACATCTGGCCAAGCTCCGCAGAGATCGAGGCCGCGATGAACGCGTCTCTCAAGCCTGATGTTTTCCAAAAACTCTACACTGGCTTTTCCAACCAGAATCCGAAGTGGAACAATATCAAATCCTCCACCGGAAACGTTTACGAATGGGATCGCGAATCCACCTACATTCAAGAACCTCCGTTCTTCGATGGCTTCACCCCTACACCACGCGACATCGTCGAGATCAAGGGCGCGCGCCCGCTCGGTATTTTCGGAGATTCTGTCACCACTGACCACATCTCACCTGCTGGAGCAATCAAAAAAGACAGCCCAGCTGGACGTTTTCTAACAGAAAAAGGCGTCGAGTTCGCTGACTTCAACTCCTACGGTTCACGCCGCGGCAACGACCGCATCATGACCCGCGGCACGTTTGCCAATGTTCGCATCAAAAACCTCATGGTTCCCGGCATCGAAGGCGGAGTCACCAAGATCAATGGTGAAACGCAAGCCATCTATGATGCTGCTGCGATCTATCAGAAATCCAACACTCCATCCATCGTCATCGGCGCCGAAGATTACGGCATGGGTTCATCCCGCGACTGGGCAGCAAAAGGCACCAACCTTTTAGGCGTCAAAGCCGTCGTTACCAAATCGTTCGAGCGCATCCACCGCTCCAACCTCGTCGGCATGGGCGTCCTGCCATGCAACTTCGTCAACAAAGACGACTACGAAAAAGTCAAAGACCTCGCCGATGCCACCTTCGACATCCTCGGAATCGATAACAACCTCAAACCGATGCAACAAGCAACACTGCGCGTCCATAAGGCCGATGGTTCAAGTTTCGACATCCCGGTTGTTGTTCGAATCGATACACCAGTGGAAAAAGATTACTACCGTGCAGGCGGAATTTTGCCATACGTGCTGGCGCAGATTTTGGCTTAAATTTTAACGATGGGCTTTTTACCTGTCATTGTTCATGAACGTTTCTATCAAGGACTTCGCGAAATCACTTTTCGATCGTTTCGAAGAAGAGGAGATTCCTCTTCTTCTTGCCGGAGGATGGGCTGTGACATCTTATGGCTTTTCTCGTAACACGATCTCGCCTTTCCTGCTGTCGATCTAATTTGGGTGAACGAGGAGTCATTCTCTCGAATGTATGGAGAAATTGAACCAACTTTAGGAGTAAGGGTGATCAATTATGAAGGTTTGATTGCGATGAAGCTCTACGCACTCAAAGACGACAAGCTCCGCAAAGGAAGAGATCTTCGTGATCTACAAGAACTCATCGAACGCAATCCAGAAAAAATTAACGAGCGTGACTTACGTGCAATGTGCGCAAAGTATGCTTGTCCTGAGGTTTTCGATAAATTATACCCAAGAACATGATCGATATTGAACTACCAGATCTTAGCGGGCATCCACCCGCACCAAAGGTCAGTCTCGCGACCTTCGAACGATACGTGATTGATGTTTTCATTCCACAAGCTATCGCCAGTGGTGAACTAACTCAGGAATCTTCTATTACCCATTTCAAAAACAACGAGGGCAGGCAAACCGAACCATGGCCAGATTTTTCGAGGATAGATTCTTGATAATCCCATTTACCTCACCGTCGGTGTAAGCACGAATAATCCGTGGGAGGCTTTATAGGCATCTGACATTTTCATGCGTTTGGCCTCGTGCCTTGCACCCCATGAATCGGAAAAAATGATCTCTTGGTTTTTTTCATTGTAGCCGATGATCATACGCATGTGGCCACCTGAAGTTTGCGGAGAAAGCTGGGGAACTTCCGGAAAGCGGCCAAGCTCCAGAGACCATAGCAATGGTAATCCTTTGTCGACATAACTGCTGACTGCCTTGAGAAATTTCCGTTCATCGACAGGCTTGCCGACGTAGTATTCGCCTTTCTCTTCTTTCACTTCCGTCAATGGCTGACCCATGCCGATGATGTCCAGGCGGGTTTTGAAACGGTAATCGATCTTATCGAGCTCCTTTGCCATGGTGAGCGTACTGGTGCCTTTTTGCGGATCAGCCTCAGAGATTTGTGCGATCTGGTGCATGTCTGCGCCTATGCCGTAGTATTCAAAAACCCGCTGCACGGTAGCAACCACACAGTAACCTTTATCACCCTGATCAACCATTGGCATGTTAGAAATGAGCACATCACCGTTGTCTTCTTTTTTTATATTTTTCGGTAGGTCGCCAAGTTTGGCCGCCGCTCCACCGCGTGCATGGGTCATGGAAGCCGCCAATGAACCCTTGGCGTTTGGTCTTGCCATACGGAGCCTTAAAAATTCGCGATCGCCAGTTCCCAACGCACCTTCATTATGCTCTAACAATGCAACACCTGTTTGTTGTGCATACCATGAATAACCTTCTGTCAGTAGGCCATTTTTCGCATCCGCTTTGCGTTGCTGGGGTCTTGCGACGAGAATTTCTCCCATAACTTTTCCAGCAGTTTTAAAACGTTCCGCAAATTGCTCGGCGGTGATCGCTCCACTATCCGCACGGTTGTAGATGGAGGCTGAAATCAGATTAAGCAGGCCATCCGCGAAATCAACGATTACTTCCTGTATAGGGACTTGCCCATCGAATACGTTTAGATCGATCACCACATTCCCATAAAGCTTGCGGCTCAGCTTCGCCCGGGTGCGATCTTCGGTCAGCCAGACGTATTGTTTATTACCATTTGAGGTGAAGGCTTTTTCAAACTCATCCACGGTCATTTTCCAGTTGCCCGGTGCTTTGATCAGGGAATCGATAGGACATGGAATCGATTTTGCTTGGGCATGTAAGCTTGGAACCAAGAGCAAAGACGCGAGGGCTAAAACAAAACTTTTAAAGAGCATTGATGCGCAAGCTAGTTGTAAAATATCATTTGCGCAAGAATTCAGTCAACCGCTCAGAAATCTCTGCGTCCTTGCAACGCACGGATCAATGTCAACTCATCCGCATGCTCCAAACCACCGCCCGCAGGCAAACCTTGGGCAATGCGAGTCACTTTCGCCGATTTTCCACGCAGCATGTCCGCCAAATAGTTCGAGGTTGCCTCACCTTCCACATCCGCACCCAGTGCGAGGATGATCTCCATGTTTCCATCTTTGGCATCCACGCGCTTGAGGAGCTGTGGGATATTCAAGTCCTCTGGAGAAACGCGATCCAATGGTGACAACTTTCCCCCTAGGCAATGATACTTGCCTCTGAAAACCCCGGCACGTTCAAGAGGAAGAACATCAGTCGCCTGCTCTACAACACACAACAAAGACTCATCGCGTTTCTCATCTGCACAGATATCGCAAATTTCACGGGTCGCAAAAAAACCACACACAGGACAGGGAATAATGGTCTCGTGAGCATGGAGGAGAACTTCTGAAAGCTTGGTGGGATCCGCTTTTTTATTTTGCAGCAACCACACCGCCATCCTCTCAGCACTACGCGGTCCAACCCCGGGAAGACGTTTCAGCTCCCCGACTAAATTTTTAACAGGCTCAGGAAAATCAGCGCGGGGCATCGGTTTGTGTCGTCTTGTTAATATCTGTTAGATCTGCAGGCATTTCGTGATTTATGGTGTAGATCAACGCGCAGCAACCCGCCCACAGCAATCCAATCAAAGCCACTCCGATGTCCGGCTTATGGGAGGCGAGCAGCAATACAGGCACCCAAAACAAGGTGATGATCAAGGCGAGAATCCAAACAAGAATTCTTCGCCAGTTTGATGAAATATTTAGCATCACAGCAGTCAAACCCAGCGCAAGTATTGCAGTGGCCATCCACAGCAGATAGGGATCTAACGCATGGACGGGAGAGGAAAGCCCCGGTTTCGACATCATTGCGGCTATCCATGCATCAAAGCGATCGATTAGCCCGAGAAATTTCAATCCGGCAGAAAGTCCGATAGCCATCAGGGTGATTGCAATCGTTGCGAAAACCACATGTGCTGGATGTTTGTGAGAGGTGACCATTATCCAAGAATTCTTGCTAACTGTTCAGTATGAGTTAAAGGCGATACTTTTTCTAGCACAGCTTCAATTTTTCCATCCACCCCAATCACAAAAGTACTGCGTTCGATTCCCATGAATTTTTTTCCCATCATCGATTTTTGGACCCAGACTCCGTAGGCGGTCACGATTTGCTTATCTTCATCCGCGATCAGAGGATAGGGTAATCTTTTCTTTGAAATGAATTTTCGGTGGCTCGCCACACTATCGGCGCTGACGCCAAAAATCCTCGCCTTACCCTGAATATCATCCCAGTGCTCACGCAGCGAACAGGCTTGGATCGTGCAGCCGGGGGTGTTGTCTTTTGGATAAAAAATCAGCACCACCCGCTCCCCCCGGAGCTCTGAAAGTGAAATCCGAGTTTCACTATCTCCATCCACTACCGTAGCACGGAAATCGGGTGCCATATCGCCAACATGAGGTTTCATGGCGGAAAGCTTCGCCCCCTATTCAACGCAAATCAACTCCTGCTTTGCCATTTCCTCGGCCCTAGCCTCTATCCCAGCATTTTGCCATTCCCGAAAATCCATGATTGTCTCCACCTTCCAACCCGCTAGTCTCCCCCCAGCCAATTCCTTTCAACCCTTGATTTTTCGCATCTCCATCCTCCTGGTCTCAGCCGGTATTTTACATGCCGAGGATCCGATTTCAGAGGCTACGAAAAACCCCATGTCGCTCTTGCCTGATGGAAGCGTGTTGCACGGAGTGCTACTTCCCCGTTATGACAAGGACCGAAATTTAGTCGGCGATCTCAAAGCGAAAGCCATGACCCTCTTCAATGATAAGGGAATCAACAAAATCCAAGGCGAGGATGTCCTGATCAAATTTTACAAACCTGACCGCAGCCTCCGCGGAAAAGTTAAGCTAGAAAAAGCCATTTTCAACCAAACCACTTCCCAACTTCGCGCCGACGAACCCGTCGAAATCACTACCGATAATCTCTTCGCGAAAGGCAACGGCCTGATTTATTCTTTCCAAAACGGCCAAGGGTTTCTCATCGGCCCTTCCACCTCATGCCTTTCCTATCCAGAAACCTCTACCCAGACCTCGATGCGCCCATCCACCAATCAAACCGCTGCTCTCCTCGCTCTTTGCTTTTCACCTTCGCTCGCTGTCTGCTTGCCGCCTGCAAATGTATCTGAAACTGAACTTAGTGCGATCAAAACTGCTGCGGCCAGCTCAAAGCCTGAACTTGATTCACAAACCGAGGTCGTCGAATCGAATCTAACTGCCGATATTACCGCAGCACAAAAAGCATCCGAGAGCGCCCATCGCTTTGCAAAATCCGCAGATATTAAAAATATAACAACTGAGACCAAAGAGGAAGGCGCGCCCCTCGAAGTAGCACCAACTCCAAACGACACCATTATCAAATGTGATGGGGGTATGTATTTCGATGCAGAAGCGGGAGTTCTTGTTTATCTGAAAAACGTTACCGTCACCGATCCAAGGTTCACCCTCACTGGTGCAGATGAACTCAAAGTCTTTTTCGCTAAAAAAGATCCGAAAAAAATCACTCCTTCGGATAAAAAGAACGAACAGAAAAAGGAATCCTCTTCATCTGAACCAAACAAAGCGGAGGGGGAGAAAAAGGAAACCGTCAAGAAGCCGGAAACCATCGGTCCAGCTGCAAATTTTGGAGATGTCCAAAAACTTATCGCTTCGGGCACCGTCCGTCTTGTTCAAAAAGGTGTCGCTGGCAAAGATCCTGTTGAAGCTAGCGGCGGTCTTCTCACTTATGATGTTCCAAAAGGTGAAATTATCATCAGTCAACGCTATCCATGGGTCAAACAAGGCAGCTTCTTCGCTCGCGCCAAACAACCCAACCTCACACTGCGCTTGCTCAACAGCGGTTCGTTTACCACTCAAGGAGAGTGGGAAATGGGCGGCAATCTCAAGCTCAACGACCGCTAATTATTTCAGTATTTTAGCATCTACCTTATGACGCACGATCCCGGCTCCACTTGCACTCAGATAGAAACCGCAGTTCTTGCTGCCGAAGGATTGAAAAAATCCTACGGTGGCCGGGTGGTCGTCAATGATGTTTCCATCACGGTGCAGCCTAAGGAAATTGTCGGACTGTTAGGGCCTAACGGAGCAGGGAAAACGACGTCTTTCTATATGATCGCTGGATTAATACCTGCTGAACACGGAACAATCCACCTACTCGGCGAGGATATTTCCAAACTCCCTATGCACCAACGCGCTCGCCGCGGACTTGGCTATCTGCCTCAGGAAGAATCCGTCTTCCGCAAGCTCTCAGTGTTAGATAATCTGCTCGCCATCTTGGAAACCCGACCCGGCCTCTCCCGCAGCGATCAGAAAGACCGAGCGCACCAATTACTCGAACGATTCAACATCACAAAGCTCTCGAAATCTCTCGCCATCACGCTTTCCGGTGGCGAGAAACGCCGGCTCGCTATCGCCCGTTCGCTTTGTTCCGATCCTAAAGTCCTCATGCTAGACGAGCCATTCGCAGGCATCGACCCCATTGCGGTTGAGGATATCCAACGCATCGTTCGCGAATTAAGAGAAAAAGACAATCTTGCCATCCTCATCACCGATCACTCCGTGCGTGAAACTCTATCCATTACTGACCGTGCTTTTCTCATCCATGATGGTCGTGTGATTCTCGAAGGCGCTTCCGAAAAACTTGTCGATGATCCGATCGCACGGAAATACTACCTAGGTGAAGATTTTAAAATGTGATCCATCTAACATGAAATTATCTCTCTGCCTAATCTTGCTACTACCACTGTTTATTCAGTGCACTCACCCATCTCGCAGCACTCCTCATCCTAATTTTCCCTACCAACACTTCACAGGCGGAAAAGGATTTGGCGGAACAAGCGTAGCTCGCTCACCCATGGTATTGAACGTCTCTGGCTGGGATCCAAAAGAAGCGCAACGCAGCGGCAGCCGCTACTCAGAACAAAATGTTTCTGCATTAAGAAAAAATGGCGCATTAGCACTCATCGCCCGCTCCGCAAAAGGCCCGCTGCTCGATGAAAAATTTGGAGATTTCCTCAAATCCGCGGACCGCGAGGGCATGATGCTCGGCGCATATCATTTCGTCACCATGGATCAACCCGCCGCCCTCCAAGCGGATCGCTTCGTCAGCCGCGTCCAATCCATCGCCCGCGCCCGTGGACTATCTGGAAAACAAATTCTTTTGGTCGGTGATTTCGACACTCTTTCCACACCCGCTCGTTTGGTCGATTTTATCCAACGCGTCTATCAACGGACAGGCATTTATCCTGTTACCTATCTTGAGAACAGCGACGGCTTACGAGCTCGCCTGAGTAAGGCCACTCCGGCTCAAAAAGCGATCATCCGCAAAACCCCTTACTGGCTCGCACTTTACAGCCCGGGCGGCACCGAGCGCGTTATGGCAGGCGGTGCACTCACTCCAGATTCTCTCAAAAACCAATACGGAATCTGGAGCAATTGGTCGATGTGGCAATATGGAGGAGTCGTATGGCAAAATGGATCCTCCCAAGCCAAACATTACAACACTCCTTCATGGCAAAGCCCTCGATTTCTCGGCGACCTTGCTCACCCCATGGAACGCAATGTTTTCAAAGGTAGCGTGAATGACCTTTACGCTTTCTGGGCTCGCCACAGCATTACGATTCCCTAGTTCACTAATATCTACAACTAGGATACAAGGAGAGATAAGATTTATTCTTTCCTCATCAGGCTGATACGTATAAATCCTCATGAAATTGAAAGAAAATCATGACACAATTACCTTATGAAGAAGCCAAACAACAGTTTTGGAAAGCCAATTTAGGTTGGCTGGCTATTTTACTCTCCATCTGGGTATTTGTTTACTACGGCTACGGAATTTTTTTCGTAGTTAGCATGTTGGTTTTCTTGTTCACTCTACTACTTCCAAAACACATCGAACATCTTGTCAATAGCGTCCGCTTTCTTCGTGCGGCACTAGGAAAAACCGATTTCGGTCCAACTCACCACTGAGCTATATTATTTCAATGCTTGCTTTTTCCACCTGCTGGAACAACGCCCGCCATATCGATGGCGAGAGTATGATCGATGAAATCATCGATCTCGGATTTTCTAACATAGAACTCTCTCATGGCATGACGATTGCCAAACTTCCTGGTATACAAAAAGCTTATCGTGCAGGAAAATTCACATGCTCAGGGATACATAATTTTTTTCCCGCACCGGTCGAGGTTATGATCGATGCTCCGGACGCTTACGAATATACCTCACATCGCGCATTCGATCGAAAACGCGCCATGGATATGACACTGAAAACCCTGGAAATAGGGGCTGGATTCAATGCCAAATATCTCGTTCTCCACATGGGCTCCACTCCACTGAATTATAGAAAATTCACCAAACCCCTCACCGAGCTTGTCGCCGCTGGCCGGCAACATGAACCGCGATTCACCAAACTAAAAATCGATTTCATCAAGAAACGCGAGAAGCTCTCCGCACTCTACTATCAACGCGCCATCGAAGCTATTGAGCAAATCGCTCCTAAAGCAGAAGAATACAAAATCAAACTCGCGATCGAATCCCGCTCACGTTTTGAAGACATGCCCAACGAACGTGAAATGCTGAAACTTCAGGAACATTTCAAAGATCATCCTTGGATCGGATACTGGCATGATTTCGGCCACGTACAGCTCAAGCACAACCTCGGGCTTCTCGATCACCAGGAATGGTTGAAATCAATTTCACCTTTCATGATAGGCGGGCATGTTCACGATGTCGAATGGCCCGCTCGCGACCACCGGACACCTTTTACCGGAACACTCAACTACCCATCCATCCTCTCGCATTTTCCGCATGACTGCCCGTTAGTTTGGGAACTCAGCCCAACCCGCCAAGCTACAGAAATTCAATCATCCTTGAAAATCTGGAACGAACAATTACCTGAGCGCAGCTAGAAAATAACTCCTTATCTAAAACGATCTTTTTTGCTTTTGTTGTTCTTCCATCCTGCGTTGTGATTCTTCCTGTTGCTGACGCGCACGCTCTTGCTGCTCTTGTTGGGCGCGTTGTCTTTCCATCTGCTCCTGCTGTTGACGCGCACGCTCTTGCTGCTCTTGTTGGGCGCGTTGTCTTTCCATCTGCTCCTGCTGTTGACGCGCACGCTCTTGCTGTTCTTGTACGCGGCGTAGCGCCTCTTCTTGTTGCTGGCGCTTCTCCTGCTGCTCCTGCTGCTGACGCATTCTTTCTTGCTGCTCCTGTTGAGCGCGTTGTCTCTCCATTTGCTCCTGCTGCTTACGCGCTAGTTCTTGCTGAGCCTGTTGTTGACGTAGCTGATCTTGTTGTGCGCGTTGTTTTTCTTGCTGTTCTTGCTGAGAACGTAATTTCTCCTGCTGCTCTTGTTGGGCACGCAGTTGATCTTGCTGCTTACGAGCTAGTTCCTGCTGCACCTGTTGATCACGAAGCTTTTCTTGCAATTCTTGTTGTGCGCGGAGTTGATCTTGCTGCTTGCGAGCAAGTTCCTGCTGTGCCTGCTGATCACGAAGCTTCTCTTGTTGTTCTTGCTGTGCGCGGAGTTGATCTTGCTGCTTACGAGCCAGTTCTTGCTGTACCTCTTGTTGTTCACGCAATTTATCCTGCTGCTCCTTGCGCGCAAGTTTCTGCTGCTCCTCTTGCTCACGCAACTGCTCAGCTTGATCCTTCTGTTTGCTAGCTTGCTCGCTTTGCTTTAAATATTGATTCAGCTTATCCTGCTTTTCCTGACTCTGACGCTGGACCCGCTCAAGCTCTTCCTGCTTCTGTTTAGCCTTGCTAGCTTCCAATTCTTGCTGACGCAATAACTCAGCTTGCTGAGCCTGGCGCTGCTTTAGATCTTCCGACTCCTTGCGCTCTTCACGCAAAGCTTCTTGCCGCTCGCGTAATTCTTTTGCTGCCAGATTATCCGCTTCGCTTTTTTTATCTATATCATTCTTGTTAGATGATCTAGGAATATTCAATTGATCAACGATTCCGGGATTCAATAAGCCACTTGGTAGATCCGATTTATTCTTTTCTCCTAAATGATTCTCAATTCCCGGTGTTGCAGGAATAATTCTAGGCGGAAAATCGCTAGGTCTCAGGCGATCTTTTCTATCCTGATTATTTTCATTATCATCAACCTGGGTCTTCGGCGTTGCTACATCCGTAATTGCTGGCACCTCAGTTCCAGGTATCTTTGGTGTTCCAGTATCCGTTACAGCCGGCACTTCAGGTCTAGGTGTCTTTGGTGTTCCAGCATCCGTTACAGCCGGCACTTCAGGTCTAGGTGTCTTTGGTGTTCCAGCATCCGTTACAGCCGGCACTTCAGGTCCTGATGTCTTTGGCTTATTTTTTTCTTTATGTTTCAGGTCTTTATCGCCTGACGTATTTTTCCGGTCATCGGTCAATTCATGGGTTCCAATATTCGGATTCTCATTTTTATATTTATCCAATCCTGCCTCACGATCTGATTTATTACGTGATTCGTTTTTCACAACCTCCTCACGATTCTTCTCCAAACGGTTTTTCCGGTCATTTTCAAAAACCTCACGTCCTCCCTTATCATTGACCCAACGTGTTGCTTTTTGATCTTCCTCTTGCCTGCTTTCCCGGTATTGCCTATGGACATCTTCAGAAAGCTCGCTGGATCGATCCACTGTGACTTCACTCAAATCACGATTCACACGATTTGGGCGAAGAGCATGGTTCCATTCCGCATCCATCTGCGGCGCAACAACTTGCAATTCGTTTCCATTAAAACGCGAATTCAAGCGCCGTCCACCACGACCAAAGTCAGGACAATGATCTAACTGGATCCGATGAATAGGAAATCTCCTGCCGATTCGATCGCAAACAGTCCTATACCTTGGTCCGCCACAGTAAATATATCTATCGCGAATGACATAGTGAGTCACTGTCGTAGTACTGTGGTAAATCACTGTATTTCGTGCCAGCGGCAAACAATGTGAATAGATATCATTTCCAAAATGGTTATAAGAAATGAATGAAAACCATCCACTATCGATTCCAAATCTAACATCCACGGTAGAGTCCCATGAATTTGAGCTCCATCCCAATGTTTCGGGAGGCAACGGGGCCCAACCAATATAACCAGGGCTCTCACGCCATGACACCCAAGCTGGCGCCCATATTGTTCCGGGAATCCAAACCCAACCTACATTTCTAAGCAGGGTCCAACGTCCATAATGATAGCAAGCCCAACCAAAGGGCTCACTGGAAACCCATGTCCAACCATAATCCGTGAATGCCCATCGACCCCTTGTGTAAGGTCTCCATGACGAATCACGCACAATCGTTGGTTGATAAACATAGCCGTAATCCGATGTCTGAAACCAAGATCCATAAGCCGATAGTGGTTCATAAAAATTATTATAGTCCCCCGTCGGTCGGTTGACATAAGTTTTCTGGATAGGTGGCAAGGTTGCGATCGGCTCACGGCCTGCAAGCTCTAATTCTCGCTCACTAAGCTTGTTCTCCAAGCCAGTCAGTTCTTGTTGTCGACTATCCAGCTCACGCTGGGTCTCGGCCATTTTCCGATCTCGCTCCATGAGCTCTGTCTGCCTTCTTTCCAACTCAGCCAATGCAGCTACATTTTGATTATTTTCTGCGCTTCTCTGCTCTTCCATCGCAATGCGCTCTTGCTCAATCAATGTGCGCTCTCGCTCTATAGCATCCCGCTCTGCTATCATTTTTTGCTCCGCCAATTCCTTCTCAAGCTGACGCTGTCGCTCAATAGCCTCCTCTGCCTGCTTTTCTAGTTTATCGATTTTTGAATCGAGTTCGGAATCACGTTTTTCACAGGAAACCAAGGTGAGCGCAAGACTGACAATAAGGATACGAGTTTTCATCAAATGATGGTTAGGTTTACGCAAGCTATGACTGATACGCAGAAAAATTGATTCGATCTATTTTGGGTCTTTGAAAAAAATTTGGACGATCAACTTAGGATGAAATCTACGTAAGGGGGTTCTCCTCCTACCGGCGCACCCAGCACCCGTGAAATTTTCACCCCAAATGCCTCTTCCATGGCTCTAAGCTCCATGACAACGGCACGCGGAAATTTCTCAAAAACTGGCTTAAGCGGATGATGAAACTCACGCAGTGTAATCTTCCCAGTGCTTTCATCGTGCATGTAACGCATAAACAAACCCTCTTTGCTCCTGAGTTTCACAAACAATCCCGCTCGATAAAGCAGGGTCGTACCTTGGCTAATTCGATTTTTCCAAGAAATCTCCTGTTCTTGGAAATACTGATACAAGAGCTTCTCTGGCGCAGTCTCACCAAACAGCGCCCTCGCATACTCAAGCATCTGAAGCGAAAAACTCGTTGGAATGACAGGAAACATCGCATCGGCTTTTTCAGCTAACCGATAAAATATTTCAGGACGCCCAATATCCGTCCGAGGAACCCGGATACGCATCAGATATCCATGCTTGGTGAGATCCTCGCAATGCTGCTTCACGGTCATGTAACTCCCCCCAAGCTCTTTGGCTAAATCGGTCACCGCCATCCCACCGGTCATTTTAAGCTGCATCAGCACGCCAAGCCATTGGGGCTTCAGAAGATCGTGGAATGCATTGTGAAACATGGATTTAGCGGATTTTTGGAAATCAAACAGCAGTCTAGCGTGGTTTTTTTCCTTGTCGAGGCAGTCTCTGAGGCAAGCCTATAAATCAATATGAAATTTTTCTCCAAGCTTGGTGGCATATTCCTCACTTCAACGGTGATCGCCAGCGCAGCGGAACGCCCAAATATTGTTTTTATCTTTACCGATGACCATGCACTGGAAGCCATTTCGGCTTACGGCACTCGTTTCAACAAAATCTCTCCCACTCCAAACATCGATCGCATCGCCAGAGAAGGTATGCTCTTTGAGCGATCCTACTGCGGAAACTCCATCTGCGGCCCATCCCGCGCTACGATCCTGACCGGCAAACACTCGCACATTAACGGGTTCATGGACAACAACTTCAGCCGCTTCGATGGCAATCAACCCACCTTTCCCAAAATGCTACAAAAGGTCGGTTACGAAACCGCGATCATTGGCAAATGGCATCTCATTTCAAATCCGACCGGATTCGATTACTGGGAAGTCCTCCCCGACCAAGGAAGTTACTACAATCCGGTTTTCATCCAGATGGATGAATCCAAAAAGCGCTTCGAAGGATATGTGACCGATCTCGTTGTCGATAAATCACTCGACTGGCTGAAAAACCGCAAAGACAAATCCAAGCCATTCGTCCTCATGACCCAGCAGAAAGCCCCGCACCGCAACTGGGTGCCTGCCGAGCGCCACATGAATCTCTTCGACGGCATCAACATGCCGGAACCGGAAACCCTTTTCGATGATTACAAGAACCGGATCGGATCGGTTGCGAAGCAGAAAATGAGCATCGCCAACGATTTTCACTGGAGCCACGACATGCTCCTGCATGGAGAACCCACAGATCCAAGTTTTCCAAAAAGCGACATGAACAACAGCGAATACTCCCGCATGTCAGCGCAGCAAAAGAAGAACTTCGATGATGCTTACGGTGATGAAAACGCGGCTTTCATCGAGAATCTCAAAAAAGGCATGAGCGAAGAAGAGCTCACACGCTGGAAATACCAACGCTACATCAAGAATTACCTGCGCTGCATTCGCGCGGTTGATGAGAATATCGGAAGGCTGTTAGGATATCTCGATGAGTCGGGGCTGGCGAAAAATACCATCGTCATCTACGCCTCGGACCAAGGCTTCTACCTCGGCGAACACGGTTGGTATGACAAGCGCTGGATGTTCGAGGAATCCCTCTCCATGCCGTTCATTATACGTTGGCCGGGCGTGGTGAAACCGGGCTTACGTAGCAAAACGATGATACAGAACATCGATTACGCGCCAACATTCCTGGAAATTGCGAAAGCACAGATACCAACTCACATACAAGGCAAAAGCCTCCTGCCTATTTTGAAAAACGAAGGCAAAGCTCCCGCCGATTGGCGCAGAGCGATTTACTACGAATACTCCGGCGAACATACCCACAGCGTCGCAGCTCACGACGGCGTCCGCAACGACCGCTACAAATTGATGTATTTTCCCGATTCCAAAGAATGGATGCTCTTCGATCTAGAGAAAGATCCTCAGGAAATGAAAAACGTTGTCGCGGAGAAAGAATATGAAACCGCCCAAAAAGACATACGCGGTCTTTATGATTCACTCCGCAGACAATACCAAGTGACCACTTCTACCTTTCCTGATCAACGCTGGGATCAAAAGTGGTGGAAAGAACGTTGGGACGCAAAAAACAAAGAAGCTGACACCCCTGAAGCACAAAAAGCCAATGTCGTTTTTCTCGGCGATTCGATCACCCAAGCATGGGAAGACACCGGTAAAGCGGCTTGGGACAAACACTTCGCTCCGCTCGGCGCACTCAACTGGGGCTACTCTGGCGACCGAACCGAGCACCTGATCTGGCGTCTGCAAAATGGCGATATCCAACGCGTCAGCCCGAAGGTAGCCGTCATTCTCATCGGCACCAACAACACCGGCCATGAGCAACGCCCCGCGGAAGAAACCGTCGCCGGCATCAAACGCAGTCTCGATGATCTCGCATGGAAATGGCCAAACACAAAGATCATCATGATGTCGGTTTTTCCACGCGGCGCAACAAAGGAAGATCCGCTGCGCAAAATCAACTCGCAGATCAACCAGCAGCTCAAAGCCTTCGCCGACGACAAACGTGTTTACTTGTTAGATATCAACACCAAGTTTCTCGATAAGGATGGAAACCTCAGCAAAGACATTTTCCCCGACCTCCTCCATCTTTCACCTGCTGCCTACGACACGTGGGCGGCGGCTGTTTCGGAGAAACTCAATGAGTTGGGAGTGAAGTGAAAATTATCCTAGCCAGAAATCTTTTTCCAATCCGCCTCATCAAGACACGTCGGATCCGCAGCAACCCAGTGACCTGGATCGATTTCTCTGAGCGAAAGATCCATGCCTATCGTTTCTTGATAGAGAGGATGATTCATGCGATGGCCAAACGCGCTTCCTGCTGGAGGATCAATCGGAGAAGGAACATCACCCTCTAACAGAATTTTCTTACGCTTGATTTTTGGATCAGCAATCGGCACGGCGGAAAGCAGGGCCTTAGTATAGGCATGCCGCGGATTATGATAAATCGTCTCGGAATCCGCGAGCTCAACAATTTTTCCTAAATACATCACCGCCACCCGATCACTGATGTGTTTCACCACCGATAAATCGTGAGCGATGAACAGATAGGAGAGGTTGAACTCATTCTGCAAATCTACCAAGAGATTGATAATCTGAGATTGCACTGAAACATCCAATGCGGAAACCGGTTCATCGCAGATCAACCACTTCGGTTTGAGTGCAAGAGCCCTAGCAATACCTATCCGCTGCCGTTGTCCTCCGGAAAACTCAAATGGATACCTGTCAGCCGAGCTCACCGAAAGGCCCACTGTATCCAATAATTTGTTCACCCACTTTTTCCGCTCCTCACGCGTCCCCAACCCGTGGATTTGAAACGGTTCTTCTATGATCGAGCGGACATTCATCCGTGAGTCAAGTGACTCAGCAGGGTCTTGAAAAATCATTTGGAAATCCCTGCGCAACGGCCGGATCTCACCTTGACTGAGATGCGTGATGTCTCTGTCTTCAAAAATAATTTTCCCAGATGTTGGATTCAGCAAACGAACCATTGCTTTTCCAAGCGTCGATTTCCCACAACCAGATTCACCAACCAAGCCAAGGGTTTCTCCAGCAGCAAGCTCAAGTGAAACGCCATCGACCGCCTTCACAGCTCCGGACTGTCGCAAAAACAAGCCGCTCCTAACGGGAAAATGCACCCGAAGGTCTTCGGTTTTTAGTATGACGGTATCGCTCACAGTTCTGAACAGTTTTTACAAATTTCTAACCAATGCCCGGGTGTAACTTCTTGAAATGGCGGTCTATCACGGCTGCTTGCAGCATTGATGCCTAAGCGCTGACAAAAACGGCAACCATGCGCGTGCTCACCCAAGCCAGCAACCGTTCCTGGAATGGTATACAACCGAGATTTCGGAGGAGTATCGAGCTTAGGAATGGATCGCAGTAAGGCTTTAGTATATCCATGTTGTGGGTTTCCAAAAAGCTCTTCAACCGGCGCGCTTTCCACCACACGCCCCGCATACATCACAACCACTTCGTCGCATGTTTCAGCAATCACTCCGAGATCATGAGTAATCAATAAAACCGACATCCCCATCTCATTTTGTAATGAACCCAGCAAATCCAAAATCTGTGCCTGAACGGTCACGTCGAGAGCTGTCGTCGGTTCATCTGCGATCACAAGATCTGGGCGACATGCCAGCGCGAGCGCAATCACCACCCGCTGCCTCATTCCACCCGAAAGATGATGTGGATAATCCATCATCCGTTTTTCCGGAGCAGGAATGCGCAACAGCGCGAGCATCTCGGTAGCTGCATCCCACGCATCTTTCTGACTCATCTTCTTGTGAAGCCGGAAAACCTCCGCCACTTGCTTGCCAATCCGATGCACTGGATTCAGCGCAGCCATCGGCTCCTGGAAAATCACACCAATCTCACCACCACGCACCTCACGCATTCGCCTGTCACTGCAATGCAATAAATCCTGACCTTTGAATAGAATCTCACCACCCAGAATTTTACCCATAGGCTGAGGCAAAAGTCTCACGATCGACATCGCAGTCACACTTTTTCCACAACCTGACTCACCCACGAGTCCTACGGTCTTACCATGCGGGATTTTAAATGAAACCTGATCCACCGCACGCAGCAAACCACGATCCGTCTCGAATGAAGTGATGAGACGGCTGACCTCTAACAAATTATCTTCACTCATCTTTCACCTCCTCTTCTCCAAGATCTAAAGTTGGGGCTGTTATAGGTTGGGCTTTCTCCTCAGTTTTGGACTTAGCTTCACTTTTATAATGATCGAAGATACGGTTCACTTCAGGAAAAACCTTGCCTTTACGCCTAGCATCCAACGTTTCATCTTTAACCTTATTATCAATCCAGAGCACATGTGCCGACATCGGATCGTGCACGACAGGTGGGCAAAATCTCGTCTCTTCACTATCCGGCCATTTAACCCAACGCCATGACCCTACACGGAAAAAATCAACTTTGTAACCTGGAACAAAAATCGCCTCGTCATGCATGATGCGCTGCAATTTAAAGCAATGCTCAGTTAATTCCTCCTCTGTGCGTGCGTTGCGAGCCGCCTCAGATAACACGTCCGTATCTTCCCTCGCCCATGAAAATATATTGTTGGTTCCTTGTTTGATATTCCCACGATCATCCCGCGCATTGGAAGAGTGCAAAAACTGATAATAATCAGGAGTCGGCGGGTCGATTCCCCATGCAGTGAACGCCATTTCATGTTGCTTTTGCATGACCTTCCGATATTCGACTTGCCCATCATTTGAATCCAATCGCAGTTCGAAACCGCATGCCTTCGCCTCTTCTCGAAGGATGGCCATCATTTGATCAAAAGTAGGATTAGCACGATAGGTCACGGAAATAGAAAGTCGCTCGCCTTTCTCGTTCATCAAAATACCATCTCTATCTTCTTTCGTAAAACCTGCTGCCGCAAATGCACTTCTTGCCTGTTTCACAGAAAAAGGCCGCGCTTGTATCGTCGGATCACTAAATAACAAGTAATCTTCATTAAAAGCATTCAAGCGCTGATAATCGCCTCGATGAATCACATCGATCACTTTCTGCCAGTGCATAGCATGCTGAATTCCAATCCTCACGTTGTAATCATCTAACAAAGGTTTAGATACATTCAGATACAACCCATAGGGAATCGCGGGATACTGATTGTAAAAAGTGTACCGCTCAACATAGCCATCGAATACAGGCTTCATTTCAGACTTCTCATACCAATACATAGGCCGAGTGATGTAAAACATGTCGATTTGACCTGCACGAAATAACTCAAAGCTTTTCGATTCGTCCCGCACGACCACATGTTTGATGCGATCTGGATTGAACCGATATTTGTAGTATTTATTATCCTTTGCCCACCAATCTTTAACGCGCGTCTGGGTGATCGATACTCCTTTAATGATATCTTTATCTAATACCTCATACGCGCCTGTTGTAGGAGGAAACTTCCACTGATATCGCTCCGTATAATCCGGACCGTAATCTTCGTAAAAATGTGGAGCACATGGATCCAAGCTTCCAACCTGCACAGGAGCATAAACTTGCGCCTCAGGCAATGATATCGAAAGCGTATGATCATCATACACAACAAAACCTGCCAAATTCTCTCGCCAAAACTGCTTCGCAAACGGATTTACGATATCATCCGAAATTTTTAAATATGAACCATACAAATAATCCCTAGCTTTCACCCCCACTCCATCCGAGTATTTCGCATTTTCATTCAAACGAAAATACACAGTCCGTCCGTCTTCAGATACTGCCCATTGCTTGGCTATGCCAGGAATCATCTCCATCGACTTCGGATGCAACCCGACCAACGGAATATCAATTTCATCATATAAGCTACTACGAAAGCTACTGTTAGAATTATCTCCAAACGGACGGATTGTAGGTGGAAAAGACTGCATGTACGTGTGAAACGTCCCTCCCTTAGTTGCATTCTGATCTCCGATTTCCTCGTGTTGCATTCCATCTTCCCATACCAAATTACTAGGTATCTCAGTGAGCGATCCGAATCGAAAATAATCACCCCTTGCTAAACGATAATCCCATTTTACTTCCTCGCGCTTGAGTTGTTCAAATTTCCGCTTCAATACCTCCTGCTGTTCAGGATCGGCTTTTGAAATTTTTTGTTCGGTCTCTGTTAGCGCTTTCAGAGTCACCTCGCGCTGCTCGTTCAACCACTTTTTAATATAATCATTGTAACGTGGTATAAATTCATCAAATCCCGAGGTTCGTTGGACAACCTCATTTCCTTCTCTGCATCCGCACAAAGCGATAACCATCGCTCCGACAACCATCCATTTGACTAATCCTATTCTCATCATTGGTAGTAGCTGTGTTTTTTTGGATCAAACGCTTCTCGAACTGCCTCACCAATAAAGGTGATCAACACCAGAAGCCCAACGAGCACAAAGAAAGCTGATGACACCAACCATGGTGCAGACAAATTCGATAAACCATCATTCAATAATTTACCCCACGTTGCATATTGCGGAGGCAATCCTAATCCCAGATAATCCAAAGCCGTTAGAGAAGAAACCATGCCCGACATTGTAAAGGGCACCAAGGTAACGATAATCGACACCGTATTCGGCAAAAGATGCTTGAAAATAATTCTTGGAGTTCCCGCACCCAATACTCTCGCAGCCGCAATATAATCACGCTCCTTATCGCGATATGCAGCTGTTCTCATCAATGCCGTAATACCCATCCATCCGAACGCAATAAATATCGTCAAAATAACCGGAAGTCCTTTGAAATTTTCAGGAACAAAACTGGATAAAATTATCACGATAAACAAAAATGGCATATTTGAAAACACCTCAATCAAACGATCTACTATCAGATCGAACCAACCCCCTAAGTATCCCATCAACATTCCAAGAACAATTCCGACCACGTAAACAATCGGCAGGAAAATCAATGCCGCTTTAAAATTCACCTGCAATCCTCCATACAGATATGCTACAATGTCACTGCCTTGTGTAGTAGTTCCTAACCAATTCTTCTCTTCCCATATCGGCGGCGCAGGATGATATTTCATCGCTCGCAACTCACTACTCTTGATCGCTAAAAAATCCTCTAATTTTCCATTTCCTGTATAAGCATCTCGAACTTTCTCCCCTTTCGTATACACTGCGCTATAAACTGAATTACCATTTTCATCCCGGCCATCCGCCGCCCCGCTGAAAACCCCATTTCTCAGGGTATATCGAATATGAAAATCACCTTTGTCGACTTCTTGATATGTTGCAGCCAATCCAAAATACGGGCTTCTATGCCCCGATTCATAATATTTACCCTCACGTAAAACCATCGCACGTGATCTAGGAGCTAGAGTGTCATTGGTCGGAGCAAATGGAATAAGCGGCATAATAACTTTATACTTCGTTACTTGCTTTTTCAGCATTCGATAATCAACCGGAGCATCAGCCAACTCTCCTTGGATTCCGAAATCTTTTCCTTTTAAGGCTTTCGTCGTAAATGCAGGAAAACTCCACTCACCCTTATAACGAACTGCTATTGCCTCATTACCAACCACTACCTGGTCTAACGCAGCAAAGACCACTAATCCTAATAAAATCATATAGGAATAATAACCACGCTTGATCTCTTTGAAGCGCCTGATTCGTCGTAAAGTCACAGGACTTGGAGGACCTGAGAAAAACGACCAAACCACCAACCAACCACCGCCAATTATTAACAGCGTACTAGAAAACCAACCAAACCAAAGCAACCGGTCATTACCTTTTCCAATTCCGAGCAAAGGAATCTCACGACTAACATTGAAGAACCAGCGTGCGGTAGGAAATTCAATTTGAAATACCTCACCCACTGTGGCCAGCAACCCCATAATCAAAAACGCCAAACCTATCGTTCTCCTGCTCATTTGAATTGGATGCGTGGATCTACCATAGCCACGATAAAATCTGAAATCACTTTCCCTAACAACATCAAGAATGCAGCGATCGTCAAAGTTCCCATAATCACAGGGACATCTTTTGCTAGAACTGCTTGATACTGCAACAAACCAAAACCTTGAATATCAAATACAGTCTCAATCAAGATCGAGCCTCCGATAAAAATCTCAACTAATCCTCCGGCGCTCGTCGCAACTGGAATCATCGAGTTGCGAAACGCATGTCCAAAAACCGCCCTACGAAAACTAACCCCCTTGGCCACTGCTGTTCTCACATAATCCGCTGCTAGCTGATCCATGAGGTTATTTTTCGTCATCATTGTCAGCATCGCAAATCCAGCCACCAAGTAACAAGTTAATGGCAAAAATGTGTGATGCGCTAAATCTATAACCTGCCCCCAGAAGCTCATCTCTGCAAAATCCGAACTTGTCATTCCAAATAGGGGGAAAATGTTCATCCGAGCTCCAAAGTGAACCAACATCACCGCACCCAAAGCAAATCCAGGAATGGAGTATCCAATGAAAATCAAAATCGAACTCGCGCTATCCAAAAACGTGCGATGTTTCAACGCTTTCAAAACCCCCAATGGCAAACACACGGCATATGTAAAAAATGCAGATAGTAAACCGAAATAGACCGCAATCGGCATCCGCTCCAAAATCATCTTTCCAACGGGCTCGTTATAAACCGTTGATCGACCTAAATCTCCCTGCAACAACCCACTAAACTCGGTTTTGAACGCCACTACGCGAGCCGGGTAAGATGGAACCTTATCCCCTTCCATGCTCCGCTTTCTGAATCGTTCTTGGCGAACCTTTTCATTTTCGTAACGAACTTCCCATCCACTATCCTCTATATTCTTACCATCCGTCTTGAATTGAGCAGATATAATCATTTCATCCTTTTTTATAACCTGCACCAATCTGCCGTCGCCTTTCAAAACCAATGTCGCGCGATTATCCACATTTTCTTCACTGCCACCGATCGCATCATCCCCTTGTGCGCCAAATTCACCTTTCGACAAAAATACCTCTTTTGGCCAAAGGCCCAACCACTGAAGATAAGCTACTGGCATGGATTTATCCAAACCAAACTGCTCTTCGAGCTCCTCAAGCTGATCTTCAGTCAACGCTCCACTTGCGCCCGTAGATGCTTTTTTCGCCCCCCCAGATTCTCCATTTCCCGCCGCCTGCTGCAGCACCCTATCCATCGGCCCGCCAGGAACAAATCTTGAAATCGCGAATGCGAAAAACGTGATCCCTAACAAAGTCGGAGGGATCAGTAAAAATCGTCTTAAAAAATAACTTTTCACGAGGTCGTTACAGTTCGCTTAGACAAGCATTTTCACATCCAGCAGAAAACGGGTCTCGGCTTATAATTTCTGACCCTTCTGTTTTTTCACAGCGATCACATAATCCAGCACAGCTTTCTCGTCCGATTTAGGTAGGCCTGCATGACCGATCATTTTCGGCATCGCGTCTTCCCAATCCATGATGTCGACATGTTCAGGAAGTTGATATTGGTGGCACTCACCGCATTTCAACATGTAAACTTCATGTCCGCGCTCAAGCCGGTATAGCGGTGTGCCGCTCAATTTTGACATCCGCGCATCAGGATTGGGCACCTCGGATATCCCGCCCACTTCACCTTCTTCGCCAGCTGTCATGTCGCCCATCGAGCCGCCACCACTGACCGGCGCACACCCGACCCACAGCAGCAACCCACCAATCGCCCCAATATAAGTGATCTGTAATTTAGAAATTTTCATTTGTTGCCCTGTATTCCGCCATTTCAAGGACTCGGAATCAATGAAAACCTCTGCCAGTCTGATGATATTCTGTTTCTCACCATTGACTCCGTGCCAATCATCGTTTCCCATCCCGCATGCCCGTTGTGGATAAAAAATCTATGATCTCCTCGAATCGCTGGATTTTTTCTTACTTACTCACTGAGAAGAAAATCTTCATTCCCTCGCTCATCGCGTTATTCCTGACCGCCGGGCTGTCGCTGGCGTTTCCTTATTTCCTTAAAGAATTGATCGGAAATCCTGTCGATGCGGCACGCGACGCCGTTCCTGCAA
This sequence comes from Luteolibacter sp., assembly GCA_044354135.1. Lineage (GTDB taxonomy): Bacteria > Verrucomicrobiota > Verrucomicrobiia > Verrucomicrobiales > Akkermansiaceae > Luteolibacter. The sequence goes on along the minus strand of JBILAN010000015.1, from coordinate 1,865 downwards.
ACGAAATCCTCGCTTCGATCAACGAGATCATCCTGAAACTCATCGCGGTTTTATTCCTTCAGGCAACCATAGGATATTTCCGCGTTCAGGGTTTCATTCGCTCTGGGGAGTCTGCTCTGAATCGTTTGCGCAAAGACCTTTTCAAGCATCTTTTGCATTTGCCGGTTCCCTACTTTCAGGACCAACGCTCCGGTTCTCTCAGCAACCGCGTTACGGCAGATCTGGCTATCGTTCGTGAAACCCTTCTCACCACCCTCCCGCAAGCGGTCCGCCAAACCGTCATCCTCATCGGAGGTCTGGTATTTATTTTCATCAATTCCTGGAAGCTTTCACTCATCATGCTCGGCTGTATTCCCGTGGTGGTGCTGCTCATCGCTATTTTCGGCCGAAAAGTTCGCAACCATTCAAAAGCTGCCCAGCAATCGCTCTCCGATGCCTCAACCGTTATTGAGGAATCCGTGCAAAACATCGCCGATGTCAAAGCCTACACCAACGAGCCGTTCGAACAAGATCGCTACCAAACCGCGTTGCAAGCTTTCCTGAACGTCACCCTGCGTGGGGCAAAAGCCCGTGGCGCATTCCTATCGTTCGTCATCTTCGTGTTGTTCGGAACGATCGCCTTCGTCGTCTGGTGTGGCGCGCACATGTACGCCAGCGGCGATATCCTATGGAAACCATTTTTCGCTTTCATCATCTTCTCGATCTTCGTCGGTGCTTCGCTCGGATCGTTTCCAGAAATCATTTCCCAATTCCAACAAACCGCCGGTGCTACAGAACGACTCCGTGAAATTCTCGACATGCAAGGCGAGCGCAAAACTGGCAAAACCGATATCACGCTCAAAGGTCAGATCTCACTTGAGAACGTTTCGTTCAGCTATGCCTCCCGCCCTGAGATCATAACCTTGAGTGAAATTTCCCTGCAAATCCCAACAGGTCAACGTACCGCCATCGTCGGTCCATCGGGCGCAGGTAAATCCACTTTGTTCTCGCTCATCCTCGGATTCAACGATCCCACTTCTGGCAACATCCGCTTTGACGGAACCGATGCCCAAGACATTTCCCTCGATTCCCTCCGCTCACAAATCGCCATCGTCCCGCAGGAAGTCATGCTCTTCGGCGGCACAATTTCTGAAAACATCGCCTACGGCAAACCCGGCGCATCCGCCGCCGAAATCGAAAACGCAGCAAAACTCGCCAACGCCCACGATTTCATCGCCGAACTACCCAGCAGCTATGAAACCCTCGTCGGCCCTCGCGGCACCAAACTCTCCGGCGGCCAACGTCAGCGCATCGCCATCGCCCGAGCGATCCTTGCCGATCCGAAAATCCTTCTGTTAGACGAAGCCACCTCCGCCCTCGATTCCGAATCCGAACGCCTCGTCAACGAAGCCCTCGAGCGCCTGATGAAAAACCGCACCTCACTTGTCATCGCCCACCGCCTCTCCACCGTCCGTCACGCCGATCAGATCCTGGTGATCTCCAAAGGCAAACTCGTCGAGCAAGGAACTCACGACAACCTCTACTCAGCAAACGGAACCTACCGCTTCCTCGCAGAGACGCAGTTGAGTTGACCCCAAAGCAAGGCGGCATTCTCCCGCCTTGCTTCACATTCTCTACGATAATCAACCCCCGCAACTCAGCATTTTCCTTGATTAATACATAAATCCATGCATGATTCCATGCATGGCAACTAAAACGATTTCCCTAGAACTCGATGCTTACGAAAAGCTCCGTCGCTCCAAACTCGACGGTGAATCCTTTTCTGCGGTCGTCCGCCGAGCCCGATTTGACCCTGCCGATGCACGTGGCAGCTCCATCATCGGCGCCTTATCCGCGCTCAACGTTCGGGAGTCCGACAAAAAAGC
>JBILAN010000068.1:0-13756 GCA_044354135.1 Luteolibacter sp. | reverse complement strand
CGACAGGTGCGGCACCAAGGCATTTGGGTTTACCGAATGAAAAAGATTTGATTGGACGTGGCCTGACATCATGTGCGACCTGTGATGGTGCATTCTATCGCGATGTGCCGGTGGCGGTCATCGGTGGCGGAGACAGTGCCTGCGAAGAAGCGGGTTTCCTGACTCGTTTCGCGAGCAAGGTTTATTTGGTTCATCGTCGTGACGAGTTGCGTGCTTCAAAAATCATGGCGGATCGTGCTCTGGAAAATCCGAAGATTCAGCCGGTTTGGAACAGCGGGGTGAGTGAATATCTCACAAACGAAAAAGGCGAGATGCGCGCGATCAAATTGAAAAACCTAGTCGATGGCTCGGAGAGTGAGTTGGAAGTCGACTGCGTTTTCGTAGCGATCGGTCACGTGCCTAACAGTAGCTTCGTGAGCGACTTGGTGGATCTCGATGAAAACGGATACATCCTCCAAGTTCCAGGCCGGACCGCTACCAAGACTCCGGGGCTTTTTGCTGCTGGCGATGTGGCGGATCATTACTATCGCCAAGCGATCACAGCTGCGGGTCAAGGATGCGCGGCCGCGTTAGAAGCGGAGCGGTATCTGACGGAGCATGAGTGAAGAGAGATTAGATATTAGAGATTGGGATATTAGGATATTAGGATATTAGGATATTAGGATATTAGGATATTAGGATATTAGGATATTAGGATATTAGGGAAATGAATTCCCAAACTACCTAATCACTTAATGTCCTAATATCTTAATTTCTCAACCTCTCCCTTGCTTCAGCACTTTAAAGACTTCTGGGGGAACGTAGCGTTTGACGGTTTCTTCCCAGCCTTCTGGGCCGGTTAGGGATTTGATCATGCTGGAGGAGAGCTCGGCGACATCGCGGGGCGGCATGAGAAATGCAGTGGTGATTTCCGGGGCCATGTCTGCATTGATGTGGCGCATGACGCGTTCGTATTCGTAATCGTTCGGAGAACGAATGCCCCTGAGAATGTAGGTGGCGTTTTTCTTTTTCGCGTAGTCCACCAAGTAACGATTGTTGAAATGGTCGATTTCAAGTCGGTCGCTGTCGGGGACGGAAGCACGGAGCATTTCGAGTCGTTCCTCGACGGTGTAGGAATAGGATTTGGAGGGATTGGAGCCGATGGCGACAATCAAACGGTCGAACATTTCAAGACCTCGCTGGATCATCCAGAGATGGCCATTGGTTGGTGGATCGAAAGAACCGGCGTAAACTGCGATGCGCATGGGTTAAAAATGTTAGAGGCCTTTGAAGCCGGCGAATACTTGGTAAGTACCGGTTGGGACGGCAACGGGGCGCCACTCGCGGTTGAGTCTGCGATACTTGGTGATGAACTGGGTGGGATCTGCCCAATGTTCCATCGTGGATGGCGCAACGTTGCGGTGCATGCCGATGTTGATATTGTGGCGCATTTCAAAATGAAGATGGGCGGGATACATGCCGCGATTAGTGCCTATGGTTCCAACCTGTTGGCCGCGCTTCATGCTCTGTCCTACTTTTACCATCATCTTATCGAGGTGACCGTAAAGCGAATCGATGAATTTCACTTTTCCGCTAGAAGGATCTCGATATGCGTGACGGATCAGCACGACATTTCCCCAACCCATTTTCACATCATGAGCGAAGGTGACGATACCGTCGGCACACGAGTAAACGGGTGCCCCTATATCGGAGTTTCCACCGGCGCGTCCGTTCCAATCTTCGCCATAGTGTGAGGGAGAGCGAAGTCGCAGGCCGCGGGATTTGTAGTAGCCATTCGCGTCGGGCTTGCCGACCGGGAAGTCAAAGCCATCGGCAATGTTCACCTTGGGTGCTGCGTAGACGGTGCTTGGGGCGAAAGCAGCTAGGAACAAAATGAGAAAAAATCCAAGTAATGCGGATCGACTCATGAGATCGCTCAGTATCTGGATATTTCTTGGGAGGTTTCTCATCCGCGCCTAGTTGAGCCTGTGATGGCAAGATCGGGCAAGAGAAAAGAAAAACGGCGCACCTTTGAGGGGTGCGCCGTTTTTTGGAAGGTAAGCTTATTGCTGTTCATCCACCTTCAGCGGGCGGTAGCCGCCGATGGATTTAAAGTAGAGGATCAGGAATAGGAAGATACTAGCCATTGCCAGTGGGATGATGGAGTCGACCTTTAATGTCTTCCTGTTTCCGACGATGTCAGCGTCCACCACGGTTTGCTGTGCCGGGGTAAGGGCAGCGGCTTTTTCAGCGACTTCGGCGGGGACTTCCTTGCCGGCTTCGGTAAGCGTGGCGGCGAGTTTTTTCGCGCCGGCGGCGGCCTTGGCGGCCTCGAGTTTCGCAGGGTCGATGCTCTTGACCTCCTCGAACACAAGGAACTTACTGGTGTTCTCTCCAGCAGTCCATTCTGCGTGAATCGCTGCGTCTTTTTTGGCGAGCTCTTCAGCAGCGAAGCGGTCTTTGAAGTAGCCGAGTCCGGGGCCGCCGATAAGTCCTGCTGACATCATGCCAACACCGCCCATGAGAGAGATCGCGATACCACCTGTACGGGGGAAGCGATCGGAAACGACTGCGAGCATGGTAGGCCAGAAGAATGTCTTACCGAAGGCGTAAACTAAAAGTGCACCAAGCGCGGGACCGAAAGCGGAGACTGCACTGACGAGGTTGAGGCCAAGCACTGCGAGGAGTGCGCAGACAAAGAGCAAACCGATGGGTTTGAGTCCGACCTTGGTTTCAATGAAGTGAGCACAGAATCGGAGTCCGAACATCATAAGTGACGTGAAGACGAAGAGGATTTTGCCTTCGGTTGGGTTGAGGATAGCACCAGTGATGTTTTGAATCCAACCGTCTGTTCCAAGCTCGACGGCTCCGACAAGAGCGTGTGCCACGAAAAGCAGTGCTAGCATCCAGTGGCCGATGGAGAAGCCAGTAAGGGTAACAATGGAACCGAGAACCAAAACTGCAATCAGAGATGCTAGGACGGTGCCGATGAGCGGGGTATCAAAGAACGGAGTGAGAAGGCCTTTGAAGAAAAGATAGAGCATGAAACTCACGACAGCACCGCCAAGGAGGCCGACATCCTTGAGCATTTCGCCAAACTTGAGGCCTTTTTCTGTAGCTTCGGATTTTGGGTATTTCTGTCTAAAGAACATCGCTCCGTAAACAACGGTCGGGATGAGGTAGAGCGAGAGCTGAGCTTTCCAGCTCCAATCAAATTTATCACCGAGCACCCAGCCGATCACGCCACCGAATACCATGCCGAGTGGCCATGAGGCGTGGAGGATGTTGAGGTAGTGGTTACGGTTATTGGGGAAAAGTGTAGCAACCAACGGGTTGGAAACCGCTTCGAGCACGCCGTTTGCAGCACCGAAGGCGAACATGCCCCAGAAGAGAAACTGGTAGGCGACACTCTGTTCTTGTCCAGCGGTCGCACCAAATGTGACGAAAGCCGAGATAACGTGTAGGGCAAATGCGGCGAATACGAGTTTGCCGTAGCCGAATTTATCGACCAGTATACCTCCGATCATAATGCCGAAACAGAAGCTAGTGAAACCGGCTCCGCCGATTGCTCCGAGCTGGGCTCCGGTGAATCCGAACTCAGCTGCCCAAGTTCCGAAAATACCTCCTCGAACGCCGAAACCAACTCCGGCGGCCAAGATGGCGGTGAATCCGGCCCAAAGGAGCCGCTTAGCATTTGGTGCGATTGCGTCGTTATTACTCATAATGTTTTTATTAGGGTTAAAAGATGGAATTATCGGGTCGGAGGGAGGTTGGCAAGAACTTCGATAGGTCAGATTGGGAAAAATCTTATTTTTCCCATTTTATGGGTGCTTTAGCTAATAAGTTAAATAACTTAAAATCCGCGACTCAAGCGTTGGTTATTGGGGTAAAAGTCCTTATTGCATATGGTTTGTAAACCTTTTTGTTTGTAAGCTTGCAGGGGTAAGTTACTCTGTTTCGCTTTGGCTAAGATGAATAGGCTGTATTTTCGATGGGGGCTACTTGTTGCATCTGCTGTATTGGCCATTTTATTGGGCGGATATTGCCTTTGGCGTGTCTTTTTTGGGGAATCTCTTTTCATCGTCGAACAGGCGATATGGTTGTTATTAGCGGCGGCGATGTTGATTATTGTGGCCATCACAGTGGCTTTTCCGATAGCGGAGGCGATTGGAACATGGGTTTCCCGCTTTTACATGCCGGCGGCATCGGGGATTCCTCCAGTTTCCTATATTCTAGCTGGGCGATATGAGTTCGAGCGGCAGTGGGAGAAATCGCTCAATGAGTATCAGAAAATTATTCGGTATCACCCAAAAGAACTGCCAGCCCATCTTGGGCGTATGCGGGTCATATTGCGCGGATTTGAGGATGCAAAACTGGCAGAGAGCTATTTTCGAAAGAGTCAAAAGCAATTTCAAGAGCAGGAGTCGTGCGACACACTATCTAAAGAGTGGGATAAATTGTGCGCAGAACGGCAGGCGCGAGAAATTTGAGAGGCTATCTGAATAATACGACAAGTATAACACTAAGAGTATTTTAACCGCAGATGAACACAGATGAAAGCAGATAAAGAATACAGATAGAGGTCGGAAATGTTGAGTTCTCTAGTATTACCCCGACTCTTCAATCTGCGTTCATCTGTGTTCATCTGCGGTTCAATTTCTCCATTTTAGTTTTTTAAGACAGCCTCTGAGTATTTCGGATCGCTGATTATTTCACATCCATTTCACAGAGACTTCATCAAGAGTTCATGTGGCTATGGAGGATGGTGGCATGAAGACATTCATATCTTGCTGTGTTACCTCGTTGTTGATCTCCGCGTCTGCGCATGCAGAAGCTCCGAAAGCGGATGGTCAGGTCACTTTGCCATATCATCAATTTCTTGAGCTCACGCGCAAGCCAGAGCTGGAGGAAGAGGTGAAGCCGCCCTTGGATGCCTTGCTGGCACGCGCAGACTATCTGGTGAAAATCTCCCAAGGAAATGCGGTGGTTTCGGTGGATTGGTTGGCGGAAAATTTCACGGATACCTGGGCGTGGGTGGCGGTGGCTTCCCCGGATTTGCCGATTGAGCCACGAGGCGAAACCACCTTTGTTGCAGCGGAAGAGGAGATCCGCTTGCTGATGCCGAAGTCGGGTTCGCATAAAGCAAGTGCGCGTTTTCCTGCTCCGTCCGGTTTGGGCATTGCGGCGAGGTTTCCGATTTTACCGGCGACATTCAACAGCGTGAAAATCCAGAGTGATGAGGCGGCTGCGGATTACGAAATTGATGGAGCTACGCTTTTACGCGATGAAAAAGGCGAGTTGCGCTACCTGCTTCCAGCGTCCCTGCATGAAGTGGTGATACGGAAATCTGAAGTTGTTTCGGGAGAGAAAAAACCAACCACCTGGAGTTTATCTGCGGCTACCTTTTTAAGTTACGATGCGGGATGGGTGGATCACAAAGTGCATCTCCAAGCAACACCAACCAGTGGAGACGGTATCAACATGCAGCTTGCGTTTCCGCAATCGCCCTCACGCATTGAAGTGAGTAGTGAGGATTTATTGGAGTATGAGAGGAATGAAGCGGGTCTGTTGTTGCGCTGGAATAAACGCGAGGCGGGTGAACGAACCATCGTATTGAGTTATCGCACGCAGATCACTGGTGAAGATACGAAATGGATCCCGAAAATCCCTGATGTGGATGCTGGGTCTACGGTGGTCGTTGCGGTTCCGAGGGGCGCGGAAATCATCGGTAAGGAATGGATTCATGATCCCAATCCATCAAGGCTTCCGGCTTGGCTGCGTTCTCAGGCGGAGGAGCAGAAAATGGTCATGTTTGCCGGTAAGCCTCAGCAAGTTGAAGTGAAATGGCTACCGCGTGTGGACACCGCGACGATGACGATTCAAGACGCTATTATTTCAACGCGGGTGGTTGCGGATGGTTCCCAGCATACAACGGCAACCTACAAGATCACTCATGTCACTGGAGGAAGTGCGAGGTGGTCCTTGCCGAAAGATATGACTCTGTTGGGAGCGACGGTTTCAGGAACGCGCACCAATCCGATCGATCGTGAAGGGATGTTGGAATTCGAATTGCCCAAGCCATCAGGGACTGAACCTACTCAAGTTGTTTTTTCCTACACAGGTTCCGGAAAAGCATTGGATAAGGTTGCGGGTGGTTTGGGACTGGAGACGCCGTCATCGCCGCTTTTCGCTCACTGCATCAGTTGGAGTATCGGGTTGCCAGATGGTACGCGACTTGAAGCTGTGGAAAGCAATGCCGAGACAGCATCGGCCCCTGCGAATGCGGCAGCTGGATCCGCTTGGTTGAAGCGGATGCTCACACGCGGAGAACCCCTGAAGGCGGAGCTTTATTATCGCTCCAGCAATTCGGAAAACTAAGCATTTATTCAAAATTCTAACAGAAAATAAACATCATGAAAATCACACATTTAATCGCGATCGGTTTCATATTTGCAGCGACCAGCGTTGCCTGGGTGGTGCTGGGGGCTGCGATGAAACATCGCTCTGAGGAACAAACCGAAAAATTAGGAGATCGGATCGCCGATGGTTGGGGGCCGCAGTTGACCCAGATGCATCCCGTGGCGTGGCATGCGGCGCCTGGTGCAGCGAACGGACGTCGGCCGTTGGCAGTGAGCACTTCGGATATTTCCGTGGATCTTGCTTTTGAACCACTGACGCGTGGACTGACCAACCATCGCACTTACTTTGTTGATTTCAAAGCAACGTATGAAGTGATGAACACGACGCCGGTTTCCCAAACCGTGTATGTTTCATTTGAATTACCGGACAGGCATACAAGTTATGAAAATTTCTCGTTTGTGTTAGGCGATGGTGGAGAAAGCAAGCGCAGTCCGCGTGACGGAATCTTGTGTGAGGCTGTGGTCTTGCCGGCGGGAAAAAGCACTTCACTGACGGTGACGTATCGTGCCCGTGGAGTGGATGAATGGCGTTATGGTTTCAATGACAATTCGCGAGTCAGCGAATTTCGCATGGTTATGAAAACCGATTTCCGTGAGTTTGATTTTCCCGATGGCACGGGATCTCCGAGCAACCGTCGTGATGTCGGTAAAGGCTGGGAATTTACATGGGCGTATCCGGATGTGATCGCTGCGCCAGTAATCGGGATGTCGATGCCAGATGTGTTGAATGCTGGGCCCATAACTTCGCGGATTGCATTCTTTGCGCCGATTTCGCTACTGTTCTTCTTCTGCGTGCTGGTGCTCCAGGGAATTGAACGTGGAAAAAACCTGCATCCGATGAATTATTTTTTTCTATCGGCTGCATTTTTCGCATTTCATATCCTGCTCGCGTATTTGGTTGATGTGTTGCCTTTGTATGTCTCTTTTGGGATCGCTGGACTGGTATCGATGATATTGGTGGGTGGTTACATACGCGTGGTTTCACGAGGATCATTTACGATTCAGGCATTGATCGCGCAGGGAGTTTATTTGATCCTGTTCAGCTATACCTTCTTTTTCCCGGGCATGACCGGACTGGCGATCACCATTGGTTCCGTCGCCACGCTTGCCATATTGATGTTCCGCTCGGCTCGAATCGATTGGTCCACCCGATTTAAGAAACCTGCTCAAGTTCCACCTCCTGTCTTGACGGCTTCTTAAACCCAGCATCGGCAGTTAGGTTGAATGGTTGTTCGATTCCGCTGGACGAATCGCCATTCATGCAGCCGACTTATTCCACCTTCACTATTTCCTAAAATTTCATGGATAACCGACCGATACATATTCTTCTCGTTGAGGATGAGCCGTCGTTACGAGACAACGTGATCATTGCGTTGGAGTCAGAAGCGATGCGAGTGAGTTGGGCGGGAACGGGTATGGAGGCGGATCATTTGATTGCTTCCGAAAAGATCGATCTGGTTCTGTTGGATGTCGGTTTGCCTGATACAAACGGATTTGAGCTCTGTCGGTCATGGCGGATGAAGCAGATAAAATTACCGATATTATTTCTAACAGCTCGCTCTTCCGAGGTGGATCGCGTGGTTGGTTTGGAAATCGGCGGGGATGACTATTTGGTGAAGCCTTTCAGTTTGCGGGAGATGGTTGCGCGGATTCGTGCGGTCTTACGACGTGCTCCAATGGCGGTACAGAAAGCGAATGACGAAGCAGCTGCTAATGGAGTCAGCGGCTTGGTGGTGGATGATGTAAGAATGTGTGTTTTAATCGACGGACATGGGATGGAGTTAACGCGTTATGAATTTCGATTGATGCGTTTGTTTTTGAAAAATCCGAGTCGGGTTTACTCACGTGGACAGTTGATGGATCATGTGTGGGAGGAGCCGGATAGTGCGCTAGAAAGAACCGTTGATGCGCATATCAAGCAGTTGAGGGCAAAGTTGCGCGAGCATGGAAAGTCCGAGGAAATGATACGCACGCATCGCGGTCTTGGTTATTCATTTGATCCACAATCATGAGCCTTACTTTACGATTTATCATCGCTGTTCTCTTGCTTTGTAACGCGGCATGGTTTGCGATAGTGAAGCCTGTGTTAGGTCGCGTGGAGCGCCAATATCTCGAGGCAGCTGAAGAGCCGATGGTGGATTTCGCGAATTTTCTAGCAGAAATTGCGAGTGATAGGTGGGAGGAAGCCAAGGCAGTCCCGAGTATTTCTGGGGCCTTGAAACGGGCACGTGCGCGGCATTTTGAGGCTAAAATTTACGAAGTGGTAAAATCACGGGTGGATATGCATGTCGCGATCACTGATCTAGATGGGACGGTGTTGTTTGATTCGATCCATCCCGATCGCATGGGGAAACCTCACAATTCCCGTGATGTGCGTCTAACGTTGGCGGGTTCGTATGGAGCGCGGATGAGTCGATCAGATCCCAATGATCCATTGAGTGCGGTGATGTATGTGGCAGCTCCCGTGAGAGATAAAGATGGAAAGATGGTCGGTGTGCTGTCTCTGGCTAAACCTCAACTTAATCTGTTAGTTTTTATTGAGCAGACAAAGAAACGTGTCAAAGCGTTTGCGCTTGTTGGTGGTGTAGCTGCCTTGTTGTTGGGAATTTTGCTTGCTCGTTGGATTGCTGAGCCTCTGCGTGAGCTGACGCGCCATGCTGAAGCGGTGGCAGGTGGTGCTCGTCCGGCCGCACCGCGTTTGCCAGGGCATCATCTCAAAAGACTTGGTGAAATGATGGAAGAGATGCGCGATGCGCTGGAAGGAAAACGTCATGTGGAAACCTACGTGCGTAATCTGACACATGAGATGAAAAGCCCGGTGGCGGCGATTAGAGGTGCGGTTGAATTGCTGCATGGGACACCTACGGAATTGCAGAGAGAAAAGCTTCTCGCCAATATTGAAAGTGAAAGTCGCAGGCTCGAATTATTGGGAGATCAACTGCTCGCTTTGGCGAATCTGGAAAGCCGCAAACAGTTGGATCAAAGCGAGGAATTCGATTTGAAGGTTTTGGTTTGTCGTACCGTAGATTCAAAAACACCCAACGCGCAGAATCATGGAATAGAAATTCACGTTGATCCATTAGCTGAAGCTGGGTTGCATGGTGATGCTACCTTGATCGAGCTGGCGATCGCAAATCTACTCCAAAATGCCATCGATTTTTCAGAGAATGGTTCCACAATCACGGTGAATCTGCGTTGTGAGGGGAACGATGCGCTGATCGAAATTTTTGATCAAGGGACAGGTTTGCCAGGCTTTGCGTATGAGCGTGCTTTTGATCGATTCTTCTCAATGCCGCGACCGCGCACGGGACACAAGAGTTCTGGACTAGGATTGTGCTTTGTGCGTGAAACCGCCCAACTTCACGGAGGAGAAATCACGCTTGGACCAAATCAGCCAAAAGGAACGGTTGCGACGTTGAGGTTACCGCGGATTGTTTGAGTGCAGGATGAAGACGGCGACCCCCGACTTTGTCGGGGCAAGCAGAAGACCGTGGCACTTTTTTACAAAGCCCCGAATCTTCTGTGGCGCTTTTTGTATTCTTCTACCGCGGCGAAGAGGTCGCCTTGCCGGAAGTCCGGCCACATTTTTTTAACAATGACGATTTCCGAGTAAGATATCTGCCAGAGAAGGAAATTGGAAACTCGCATTTCGCCCGAGGTGCGGATCAGGAGGTCGGGGTCGGGGATGTTTTTGGTATACAGATGTCTGGAAAAAAGTTCGGGATCGATCTCTTCTATTGAAATTTCACCTGCGACAACTGCTTTGGCGATGGAGCGGACGGCGGCGGTGATTTCTTCTCGTGCGCCATAGGACAACGCCAGCACTAAGGTCATTGTCTGATGGTTCTTGGTTTGCTCTTGAATGCGATCCAGTCGTTTACGGGTCGCGGCGGGAAGTCGATCCAGATCGCCGATGGCCAGGAGGCGGATGTTTTGTTTGTCTAATTCAGAAGCTTTGTCATCCAGAAACCGATCTAACAGTTTCATCAAGCCATCGACTTCGTTTTTAGGTCGGTTCCAATTTTCTGATGAAAAAGCGTAGAGTGTCAGGTATTTCACCCCAAGCTCAATACAGGCCTGGGTGACCTCACGGATGGATTCTGCGCCTGCGCGGTGACCCTCAGCACGAGGTAGTCCGCGTTCTTTTGCCCAACGACCATTGCCGTCCATGATGATGGCGATGTGGGAAACCTGATGTTGGTCAGATGAAGTCATTGTTCGTTTTCTGGTTTAAACATCCCACCGTAGCCCGGTTTGTAGAGGAAAAGAGGGGAGTGTTGCGCGATGATTTCGAAGTGGTTATCAACGGTGTATAAACGGACGTCGTCTTGAATCGCGATGGAGGCGATGAGGATATCTAGCCAGGGAAAGGAATGTCCGTTTTCGCGCAAACGCCAGGCAAGGGCACGCGCGTTTTCCCAATCGGATTCACGACATTGGCGGTAGGGAATCAGTGAAAAATAGTAAGAAAGATGTTTGCGCTCGTTTACTTTAGAACCTCCGAGGACTTCCAGTCGTATGGGAGAACACCATTGAGCTTCGTAAGCCTCAAGCAGACCATCGAGTGCGCGCTTGACTTCGATGCGTCCTTTCTTTCGGAAGCTCTCAATCCATACCGATGAATCGACCAGAACCATTTCAGTCAGGGATGTAAGGAGGGAATGGATTCGTAGGATCCTCGCCGTTCTCGGTAACTGGATCGGGATAGTCGAATGCGCTTTCGCGGATCAAACGACCAAATTCCTTTGCGCGTGTGCGGCGGACAAAATCTGTTACGGCACGTGCGACCGCTGGACTCTTGTTTTTATCCCCAGTGATTTCCATGAGGTCTGCCAAAATGGCTTCATCAATATCTACCGTGATTCTCATGAAGGAAGATTAGCATCAATTTTCATCATTTCAACTGTAAAAATGATGAAAATTGAGGATATTAGAGGCGAAGAGTCTGCTTGCGATCCGGTCCGATCCCAATGAATGCAAGAGGTGCATCGCAAAGTTGAGACAGGCGAGTGAGGTAAGCTTGGGCGTTTTGCGGGAGCTCATTGTAATTCAAACACTTTGTGGTGTCCTGTTTCCAGCCGGGAAGTGTTTCGTAAATCGGTTTTGCGCGATTCCAGAATGAGCGATCTGCTGGCGGAAGTTCGTGGCGGATGCCATCGATGTCGTAGGCGACGCAAATTTTCAGATGATCGTATTCATCTAGACCATCGACGTTTGTGACGGCGAGTCCGGTCACGCCGTTGACCATGCAAGCGAAGCGTAGCAGAACAGTATCGAGCCAGCCGCAGCCGCGCGGGCGACCCGTGGTAGCCCCAAATTCGCGGCCGAGGTTATGGAGGTATTCAGATAGTCCTTCGTCACAGGTTGGGAAAGGACCGGAACCAACGCGAGTGGTATAGGCCTTGCAAACACCGATGACCGACTCAATTGCAGTTGGAGGTAAGCCGGTGCCGGTTGTGGAGCCGCCAGCGGTGGTGTTAGATGAGGTTACGAAAGGATACGTTCCGAAATCAATGTCGAGCAAGGTTCCCTGCGCGCCTTCGAAAAGGAGGTTTTTCTTCGCTTTCCATGCTTTGTGAAGCACAGGGATGGTGTTGGTAATGTATGGGCGGAGCCGTTCAAAAGCCACGTAGGTATCCGAAATGACAGCAGTTGCGGTGAAAGTAGGAAGATCGTGTTTCAATAGGATCTCGTTTACTTCGGAAGTGCGGCGGGTGATGAGCGCTTCGGCAAATGGTCGGTCTAACAAATCTGCCATACGTAAGCCGCAGCGGTTGACCTTGTCGGCATATGTTGGGCCGATCCCACGTTTGGTGGTGCCGATTTTTTGATCACCAAGTGCGATTTCACGAGCGGCATCGAGTTCTTTATGGAAAGGTAACACGACGTGAGCGCGATCTGATATGAGAAGTTTCTCCGGGGAAATTTTGATGCCTTGGGCTTCGATGCGATCGATCTCGATACAGAGGCCGATGGGATCGACGACGACGCCGTTGCCGATGACGTTGATTTTGTCATCCCAAAGAATTCCAGAAGGGAGGAGGTGAAGGACATATTTAGTGCCATTGGCGATGACCGTGTGACCTGCGTTGTTGCCGCCTTGGCCACGGATAACGACGTCTGCGGATTCAGTTAGATAGTCGACAATTTTGCCTTTGCCTTCGTCGCCCCATTGGAGGCCGGTGATTACTGTGTTCATGAAACTTTAAACTTTAAATTTTAAACCTCAAATTTAGAGGTGCTTGTGCTGGGTTTTTTCCTTATGCGGAAGTGGTTTTCCAAATAACACTTCTAGTGTTTATTCGCTTCAATCATTTCAGCGAAGTCGGTGAAGAAGTGTGCGGCGTCGTTGGGGCCTGGGGCGGCTTCTGGATGGTATTGGACGGAGAAGATGGGTAGGGTTTTGTGGCGCATGCCCTCGACAGTGTTGTCGTTGAGGTTGATGTGCGTGACTTCGATATCGGAAGGGAGGGAATCGGGATCAACTGCGAAGCCGTGGTTTTGTGAGGTAATGGAAATTCTTCCTGTGCGGAGATCTTTGACGGGTTGGTTGCCGCCGCGGTGGCCGAATTTAAGTTTAAAGGTTTTTCCTCCGTAGGCGTGGGCGAGGAGTTGATTGCCGAGGCAGATGCCGAAAGTCGGGAGCTTGGTGATGAGTTGCTTGAGTTCCTTATGAACGTAATCGAGTGCAGCCGGATCCCCTGGGCCGTTTGTTAAAAACAGACCATCGGGTTTTTTCTCAAGGATTGCCTCAGCAGAGGTGGTGGCAGGCACAACCTCAACTTCAAAGCCTGCTTGGCGCAGCATACGGAGTTGGTTGTATTTCAAACCGAAGTCGATTGCGACGACGTGGTATTTCACTGGAGGGAGTTCTTCGTAAGTTTCGGTCTCGCCGATGGAGGCGTTGGGAAGGGTCCATTTGCGGGATTCTTCTGACCAGATGTAGGATTCCTTGGTGGTGACTTCTTTGACGAAGTCTGAACCTTCCATGGGAGCTGAGTTTTTCGCGGCGGCGATGGCATCGGCTTCTGAAAGCTCGGTGGTGACGCAGGCGCGCATCGCACCGAGGGAACGGAGATGTTTCGTTAGAGCACGGGTATCGATGCCTTCAATACCGAGGATGTTGTGACGCCGAAGGTAAGGAGAGAGACTTTCTTGTGAGCGCCAGTTAGATGGGATTTCGCAGAGCTCGCCGATAACAAACGCGCGGATGTGCGGGCCGGCGGATTCGTTGTCTTCTTGGTTCACGCCGTAGTTGCCAATCATCGGGTATGTCATCGCGACAATCTGGCCGCGGTAAGAAGGATCAGTGATCACTTCTTGATAACCTGTCATCGAGGTATTGAAGCAAATTTCTC
>JBILAN010000134.1:0-4163 GCA_044354135.1 Luteolibacter sp. | reverse complement strand
GCGATGGCTGGACTTCTACTGCTTGACTTGGTGCTGCCTGACTTACAATCGCTTTTAACTCAGGCTGCGAGGGAGTTGCTTGTGATGGAGTTCCAACAGTGGACTTACCAACAAAGATAGCGCCTGCTTCGATCATTAAAATTTTCGCTTTGATGTCACCCACCACTTCAGCGCTGGATTTCAACTCTACGCGGTCAACGGCTGTTAGATTTCCGTGGATTTTTCCGTAAACGATGACCGAACCTGTTTTCACTTCGGCCTTGATTCTGGCGTTTTCTCCGATGGTGAGATTTCCGGTGGATTGGATATCCCCTTCAATTTTACCATCGACAATCAGATCATGTTGAAACTTGACGGTTCCTTTAATTTCAACATCGGAAGAAAGTACGTTACGAGTATTAGTCGCTGGTCTAGGAGCTGATGCGGCGGGACGTTCGCCACCAAAATTACCGGATTCAGCAGATGGACGCGGCTCTGTTACGACTTGTAATGGCTTTTGCGACTCGTTGACTTCTTGGCCTATGACTTTTTTGAACACGCGCGAAAGTATTCCTTGGCCGCTAAGGGTGTCAACCCGTTTCCCCTATAAATCTTACTTATTGCCAGCAGGCGGGGCACCTTCCGGCGGCACGACTCCACCAGCCTTCAAAGCGTCGAGTATATTGTTGATTTCGAGCTTATTTCCACCGCCCTCAGAATTGATGATTTTAGGGTTCAGAGGCTCGATAGGAGCTGCAATTTCAACGGGCTTCTGAGCCTTCATCAAAAGACGACGCGTGATGGCGTCTTGGGAGTAGGAGCTCTTGGAAAAATCTTTCTCGACCGTGTTGTAGGCTTTTTCCGCAGCCTCAAGATCGCCTTTTTTGACTGCCAAATCACCCAGTGTAATCCATGCATATGCAGCCAGATAACCTGCCGAAGAATCTTCGGTAATCTCATTATATAAAGCCTCAGCTTCTGAGATTTTACCTTGTTGCAAAAGCTTAGCAGCTAAACTTGCTTGAGCATTCGCACGCGCCGGGTGAGCCTCAGCAGAATCAATCAATCCACGCAGCGTGGCAACGGCATCATCTTGCTTTCCATCTTGCCATTGTTTGTCCGCCAACAGGAGTGTTGCGCTACCAGCGGCGGTAGTTTCAGCGAAATCAGCTATGATATCTTCAAGATCCGAAGCCTCTTTGGAGCTCACTAAAAGCGCGCCAGCGGCCTCCTCTTTGCTCTTTTTGATTTCTCTTTGAACTAAGAGACCAAGGGCAAAAACAATCAAAAGCGAAGCCAAGGCGATCAGCTTCACTTGATGCTTTGCGAGAAATTCCTCAGATGTGCTTCTCTGGGTGAGTTCGTCAAGAGGCGTTCCAGAAATTGGGGTGGAGGTGGATGTTTCAGACATAAGATCGATTCGCCAATCAGGCAGGCACCTATGCAAGCCGTCGCCGCCGGCAAAATCAACAGCTTTATTTACACTTGTGCACAGAATGCGTGAAAATTACGGAAATTCCCAAATCAGCTTCCCTCTCAGCGACATACCGCTAAGATTCTCCCGCGCATGTCAGATTCCTTCGTTCATCTTCACCTTCATACAGCCTACTCCCTTCTCGATGGCATGATCCGCACTTCGGAACTCGCCGACCGCGCAGCGGAACTCGGCATGCCAGCCGTCGCCATGACCGATCATGGCAACCTCTACGGAACCATCGATTTCTATCAATCCTGCAAAAAAGCCGGCATCAAACCCATTCTTGGTTGTGAAATTTATCTCGCACCCGGCAGTGCTGACGACAAAAAGAAAATTCTCAACCGCAAAAGCGCCACCCACCTCACGCTGTTAGCTGAGACCAACGAGGGCTGGGAAAATCTATCAAAGCTCACTTCCATCGGCCACCTCGATGGTATGTATAACGGCAAACCCCGCGTTGATCGTGAAATTCTGCGCAACCACTCCAAAGGCATCATCTGTCTTTCCGGTTGCATCTCCGGGCCTGTCAACGAATGGCTTTTAAAAGGCGAACCCGACAAAGCCCTCGAAACTCTAACAGAAATACGCGACATCTTCGGACAAGACAACACCTTTGTCGAACTCCACAACCACGGACTGGAAGCCCAGCAAACCCTCAACCCGCAACTCATCGCTCTCGCCAAGCAACTTTCTCTCCCTGTTGTTGCTGCGAACGATGTTCATTTCCTCCATCGCGAAGATCACGAAGCCCACGACGTCATGATCTGCATCGGAACGGGTTCGATGGTGATTGATGAAAACCGCATGCGTTACACTCCAGAGGTTTATTTCAAAACCGCCGAGGAGATGCGCAACATTTTCAAAGACCTCCCCGAGGCCTGCGACAACACCCTCCGCATCGCCGAGCGCTGCAACGTCACGATCAAGCTCGACTCCACATCCTCAGAAAAATACCCGCAATTCCCCACCCCAGATGGTTCGCCACGCGAGGAATATATGATGAAACTCTGCCAAGAGGGCCTTGTGAAACGCTACGGTGAGGAAAAAGCCAACTCACCCGAAGTGGCAGAGCGCCTGAAATACGAGGTCGATACGATCAACTCCCTCGGCTTTGCCTCCTACTTCCTCATCACCGCTGACTTCATCCAATGGGCCCGCGACAACGACATCCCCGTCGGACCGGGCCGTGGCTCTGCAGCTGGCTCTCTCGCCTCTTATGCCCTAGGCATTACCAACATCTGCCCGCTCCAGTTCGGTCTATTGTTCGAACGTTTCCTCAACCCGGAACGTGTTTCACCACCCGACGTCGATATCGATTTCTGCCAATCACGCCGCGCCGAAGTCATTGATTATGTTAGAAAAAAATACGGCGAGAAATCCGTTTCTCACATCATCACTTACGGCACAATGGGGGCAAAATCCGTGCTCCGCGATGTTGCACGCGTGATGGGTATTTCCTATGGCGAAGCGGATCGCATCGCCAAGATGATTGATACCAAACCCGGCACCACGCTCCAGAAAGAGTGGGATCTGAAACAAGAACTCAGAGACCACATCGAATCCTCCTCAACCTACAAAGATCTCTGGACTTACGCCATCCGTCTCGAAGGTATCAACCGCAGCGTCGGTATCCATGCCGCAGGCGTTGTGATCGGCGATCGCCCTCTCGATGAGCACATTCCCCTCACCCGTGGCAACGAGGGCGAGGTTGTCACTCAATACGACATGGGCGCCATCACCGAAGTTGGGCTACTCAAGATGGATTTCCTCGGACTGAAAAACCTTACCGTCATCCACGATGCCGTCGGCCACATCCGCAAACAAATCCCAGATTTCGATATCGAAAAAGTCCCGCTAGATAATCAAGCCACCTTCGAGATGCTCAATCGTGGCGAAACCATGGGCGTGTTCCAGTTGGAGTCCGGCGGCATGGTCGAAACATGTAAGAAATATGAAATCCGTAGCATCGATGACATCATCGACCTTATCGCGGTTTATCGTCCCGGCGCCATGCAGTTCATCGATCAAATGCTCGATGTAAAAAAAGGCAAAAAAGCTGTTTACGAACATCCTTTGTTAGAAAAAGTTTGCGGCAATACCTACGGCGTCATGATCTACCAAGAGCAGGTTCAGAACGCCGCCAAAGTTCTCGCAGGTTATACTCTCGGTGGTGCCGATCTTCTTCGCCGCGCCATGGGTAAAAAAGACGTCGAGAAAATGGCGAAGGAACGCGCCAAATTCATCGAGGGCGCGAAAATCCACAACAACATCGGCGAAAAACTCGCTAATACGATTTTCGATAAAATCAGCGCCTTCGCCAATTACGGTTTCAATAAATCCCACTCCGCCTGCTACGGTCACATCTCTTACTGGACCGCCTACATGAAGGCGAATTACCCAGTCGAATTCATGGCGGCACTTCTTTCCAACGAAGTGAACAACACGGATAAAATTACGGTCTTCGTCGCAGAGTGCCACCGCATGGGTATCGAAATCCTGCCACCTAACCTCAACAAATCTCAGCTTCGTTTCATCCCAGAAGTCATCGAATCCGGAAAAATGGCGATCCGCTACGGCCTCGCCGCTATCAAAAATGTTGGTGAAGCAGCGATGAAAACCGCGATCTACGAACGTCTCGCTAACGGCGAATATAAATCACTCGAAGATTTCTCATCACGCTTGGATTCCAAAGTCATCAACAAGCGTA
>JBILAN010000133.1:0-4247 GCA_044354135.1 Luteolibacter sp. | reverse complement strand
TCCGCACCCTGAAAACCTCTGCTCGTGGCACAGCTTCCATCAAAGTTCAATACAGCAAGGACTTAGGCGTCACCGATCTCTGGACAAATCACGAAGTAGAAGTTCCTGGCACAGCTGGCAACTACGCTAATTACAACTCCAGCGGTATTAATTTTGTCATTTCGAACCCCAGTGGAGACTACATCGATGTGCAAGCCACGATTCCAGCCAGCGCAGCCGCCCCCGGAAAAAAACTCTTCGCGCGCGTCAAAGGAACTACACCTTAAACCCACCCATAATCCACACAATGAATGATGGCATTTTAATTTGAATATACCCTACTTATTTAGATTTTAGATTGCCATATACAGAATGTCGTGATGTATTTACTAAGTATCCTCCCTTTCAGTGCAACCTGATCGGAAACAGCGATGCAACACCACTGATTCCCAAAGATCAGATTGTCCCTCCCACCCTTGCTCCAAACAGTGTGACGACTAATCTTCAGCAAAGGAGAATATGCTCCGATCACAGAACAAGGTTGGTGGCATGATACCTCAAGTAAACACCTAGGATTCATGGTGAACACCGGTGGAAAATTACCGAGAATATACTATTTCCGAGACTTTCGATCACCAGATGAAGAAGAGACAACTGAAGTTTCAATTAAGCAGCTGATATATTTCCTTTCCGCCGCAACTTCCCCCCTTGTCGGCGGTTTACAAGACATCTTGGGAACCTTTCCAAAAGTTGACACCGCCGTCTTCTGACATAGGATATACCCATATTCATTCAACTCCCCTATTTCACAACTTATGAAAATTCATTCTCTCAAATCCGTTCGTAGACGCGCCAAAGGTTTTACCCTCCTTGAAATCGTTATCGTCCTTGGGATTATCGGTGTGATCATTGCCGGATCGATTGTTGGCCTTAATAAAATCGGAGAAGGAGCCAAGATTCAACGCGTTGATGCTGATTTTGGCAATCTCAAAGCAGCAGTTCTAAGCTACAAGATGTTGGCCGGACAACCCCCAACCACTCAACAAGGACTCGAAGCCCTTTTTATAAAACCAACCACTGCTCCCATCCCGAAACGTTGGGCAACCGCAGGCACAAAAGGCGTTCCAAATGATCCATGGGGCAACCCTTACCGCTACCGCAATCCTGGTAAAAAAGATACAAGTGACTTCGAAATCTATTCTCTCGGCCAAGATGGGCAAGAAAACACCAGTGACGACATGTCTTCCCAGGACTAAATATTTCTGTAATCACCGGATTTTTTCAACCGCGATATAGCACGAATTCGATACCTACATTTCGGCTAAACAATCAAGACGTATTCATCCTGCTAGTAGCAATGAAATAGAGTCATGAAAAAAATTAAGATAACGGCCAATTTCAATAATAAATCCATAGCCTGGCGTCCTTTTACTTTTATTGAAAATCATTCGCGTTCATTCGCGTTCATTCGCGGTTACTCTTCCTCCAAAAAAGGCTTCACGCTCATCGAAATCGTTATCGTTCTTCTGGTCATCGGTGTCATCACCGCCGGCGTCATTGCAACAATCACGATCAATGATTCCGAGCGCACCCTAACAAACCAATCGGGCGAAATTGAACTCCTCGCGAAAAAGGCACGCACGGTCGCCATTTTACACCAAACACCCTACGCTATCGAATTTCATCCCGGTTCGGTCAAACTCGTTCCGTTCACCCAATCCAGCAACAACGAGCGCACGACTGCCCAAGGAAATGAAATCGGCGGCACTTCCAGCGAGTCATCCCAACGTGCCAGTGTCCAAGAAACTATCAATATTGACTCCGATATCCAACTGACCATTCGCCATTGGAACACCACCACATTTCTAACACCCGATGACAAAAACATTCCCGTGTGGCGCTTTGATCCGGACGGACTCTGCGAGCCAATCACCGTTCGACTCATGATGGAAAAAAGTTACGCCCAAGACACCTATCATCCGCTCACCGCAACCATCGCAGATTCTGAACTTGAAGCAAACTAACCCTAAAGAGAAAAACGAAGCGGACATGGACGAACACAAAAATTAAATCTCTTCATCAAATAAACGCGGATGAACACTGATACTAAGAGCATAACAAAGAATTCTTCATTCACCTATAAGGGGAAAATGATAAAATTCATAACTCTATTATTATCCGTGTGTATCTGTGTTCATTTGACGAAATATTTTCTAGTAGTCAGTTCGTCCATGTCCGCTGCGCTACCATTGTGGTTCTATTTCTGTTTTTAGGCTAACCGATTCTTCAGCCCGTCATTTTGAAACGATCTCATCCATCACCCAAGAAACGCAATGGCTTCCTACTCATGGAGGTGATCCTTGCCATAGGCATCTTCGCCATTGCTTGCACAGGTCTTGCCGTCGCTTTTCATCGCATGGCAGAAACCGCAACCAAAACCCAACAAGAACTCAGAATCACTCGTATTTTAGACTCCGCGCTCGCCGAACAACTCTCCTTTCCAACCCTCGAGGAAGGTACAGCCCAGATCTCTATCGAAGGCACCAACATCGAACTCGATGTCGTGATCAAACCCATCGATTTGGAAAATCAGGACGGGCAGTTGCTCCAGGAAATGTTTCACATACAGATAACGGCAAACTGGTTTGCAGATGGATCATGGCAATCCCGCTCCGTGGAAACATGGCGCTACAACCTCATGTATCAACCATGAAATTATCACAAAAGAAAACAAGATCGGGATTCACACTGTTAGAAATAGTAATCGCTCTCCTAATGATCGGCCTTCTCTTTGGTATGGTTTTTGCAACCTCGCGCGCAGCCCTTGATCTAGGCACTAACATCGTTAAAACCCAAAACGAAGAAATGCTACACCAAGCATTTTTTGACTTATTAGAAAAACGCTTCACCTCTCTACCCGGAAATACACGTCTCGATCTTAAAGTCACCGAGACCCCATCACATTACCTCAGCG
Organism: Luteolibacter sp.; assembly: GCA_044354135.1. GTDB lineage: Bacteria > Verrucomicrobiota > Verrucomicrobiia > Verrucomicrobiales > Akkermansiaceae > Luteolibacter. The sequence continues at coordinate 1,294 of JBILAN010000133.1, read as the reverse complement.
ATCTCACCCTAGAAAACGTCCCCCTTTCATTCACTTGGGGCAATCAGGAACGCACCGCAAAAGCCGTGCAACTTTCCACAGTCATGCGTAGATCAGGATTCCTCGACATCGTCCTGCGCTACTACGAAAACCCCATTCTTGATGAAACTTCATCCGAAGGAACAGGTAGCAGTTTCAAATCCTCATCCACCGAAGAAACTCCTTTCGCTGAAATCACTCTTCTAACAGGTGTTCGAACTTTCGAATGGCGCGTCCTTGATCCCACCCAGCTTGAATACCAATACGATTGGGAGGAATCCGGCAAACTTCCTATCCAATTGGAACTCACCTGTGCTTTCGGTGCGGATGGAGAACCCATGCGCCACATTTTCTGGATTCCACCAAAACAAAATCCAGAAGTCTTCATGAGGCAACTTCAAGGCAGCGCTAAAAATAGCCAACCAGGAACTCCTCAAAATCCCGGCATCGTAATTCCCGCGCCCAACGTTCCACCCACCCCTGTAATCCCACCTCAGTAACCGAATGCATACAGGCCGTTCACAACTCGCTCAACACAAACCCGGCATCGCTTTGATCGCGGTGATTTGGTTGATCGCCATTCTGTCGCTCGCCGCCATCACCACCTTACGAGTCATCTCATTTGATGCAGAAATAACCACCGCCAAAGTCCATGGCTCACGCGCCCTGCAACTCGCAGAAATGGGGATCGCCGTGGGCGCCAATCCCGTCGTCAAACGCGGCGACCCCCTCCTCCACCGCGTCGATGAGGAAAACAACGAGGAAATCCACGTCACCCTCACTTCAGAAAGCGCCAGATACAATATCAACACCCTAGTTTTAGCCGAAGACAAAACCCTCATCCGCTCCATCTTGATTCACTGGGGCATGGAGCTCGATGCCGCCCAAGCCCTAACCGATGCCCTAACCGATTGGGTGGACGCTGATGACGAAGTCGCCCTAAATGGTGCTGAAATCGATGTTTACACCGATATGGGGCGCATCAACCAACCCTTCAACCGGCCTTTCTACGACATCGAGGAAATGCGCTTGGTTCGCGGCATGAATGAAATCGAACTCCTCCGTCCCGATTGGAGAAATTGGTTCACTGTTTGGTCTGGCGGGACTTTGGACATCAACGAGGCCAATGCCGAACTCATCTCCGTCGCCGCTGAGGTCACCCCAGAACAGGCATCCATCATCCCTTCAACCGTGCTCGGGACCGATGGAATCCGTGACACCGAGGACGACGCCCCTTTTCAAGATATCGCTTCCGCACTTTCCTTGCTTGGCATTG
>JBILAN010000014.1:0-46370 GCA_044354135.1 Luteolibacter sp. | reverse complement strand
ACCTCCTTGAAAAACAAGGTTACTCCGTCAGCTTGGTCAACCCACGTTTCATCAAGCCCCTCGATACCGCCCTGCTTGAAAAAGTTGCATGCAAGGTAAAAGTCGTCTGCACCTTTGAAGATCACGTTCTGATGAACGGTTTTGGAGCGGCATGCATCGAACACCTCCACGACGCCGGTATTTCCACCAAAGTGGAGCGAATCGGCTGGCCGGATGCCTTTGTAGAGCATGGAAAACCCGATATCCTCCAAGAACTTCACCACATCAGCCCGCAGGCAGCTCTCGACAAAATCCTTCCCCACCTCTAGACTACGCCCTAATCAAAACGGGTACTTTATCATTCTAAGAAAATCCTCATGGAACTCGATCTACTAAACGCCCCCTTCGATTTAAAGTTCATCAGACCCGGTGAACTCCAAGAAATCCTTGAAGATCCATTCGGCATTCGTTTCCTCCCGGATAACGATAGAGATGATGGTGCATCACGTTACTACGCCCTTGGACGCACCATCAATGACAGACACCTCTTCATCGGTTTCACCACGGATGGCAAAGTGGCACGCGTCATTACCGCGCGTGAAATGAGCGATGCCGAGCGTCGCTTTTACGATCGAAATTACAACGAAACCCGGTGACATCATGAAAACTCTAACAAATTGGAACCAACTTCCTGAATTCGAGTCTGAAGCAGAGGAAAATGCCTTTTGGCAAGAGCATGAGCTAGAATCCAAACTCATGAGCGGCTCAATCCACGAAGCCCACGTTCGTGAATCCACCACCATCACCCTGCGTTTCGATCCACGCATGCTCTCACGCATCAAGCGCATCGCGCGATCCCGCTACCTTAACTATCAGTCGATGATGAAACAATGGTTGGCAGAGCGTCTTGAGGATGAAATGAAAAATCCGTAATCCATCGATTAGACGCTAGAACCTTGAAACGCCTGATCTCCATTTTCACCGAGCCAAAGCCATGGCTGGTTCTGTTCATCGTTTGGCTGCTGACACTGATTGTCGCATCATCATTTGCCGTTCGGTTACCCGATCAAGCGCCGAAAATCCCGCATTTCGATAAAATCACCCACTTCGGTTATTTCTTCGGTGGCGGCATCATCCTAGCAACCTGGCAGCTTCTCAAACACGGCATAAGAAACTCTCGTTTCACTCGTTACCTGTTTCCCATCATCTTTTTCGGTATTTTCGGCGCCATCGATGAATACCACCAAACTTTCACCCCGGGTCGGTCAGGAAACGATCTTTATGATTGGATCGCCGATTTCCTTGGCGGAGCTCTCGGAGTGCTCATCGCAAATCACTTTCATCACTTGCTTATCAAATTATCATCTTCCATCACCCCTAAAACCGAAAATTAACATTTATACCATCAAAACTCCTATTAGAACTATCTCGAAATGACACAGCTCGACCAACTCAAGAAACTCACCACCGTCGTCGCCGATACCGGCGATTTCGAGGCCATGAAAGCTTTCAAGCCTCAAGATGCGACCACCAACCCATCGCTCATCCTCCAAGCCGCAACCAAAGCCGAGTATCGCCCGCTCATCGATCAAGCAATCAACGAACACAAAAACAGCGGCCTCTCTGGACAAGCCCTCACCGATGCCGTGCTTGATCGAATCCTGATTTTGTTTGGTTTGGAAATTCTCAAAATTGTCCCGGGTCGAGTCTCCACCGAGGTCGATGCACGACTTTCCTTCGACACCCAGGGCACGGTTGACAAAGCCCTGCAACTCATCGCCGCTTACGAAAAAGAAGGCATTTCCCGCGATCGCGTTCTCATCAAAGCCGCCTCCACTTGGGAAGGCATCAAGGCTGCCGAGATCCTCGAAAAACAAGGCATTCACTGCAACCTCACCCTCCTGTTCTCCTTCGCACAAGCCGTTGCTTGTGCCGAGGCCAAAGTGCAGCTCATTTCCCCCTTCGTTGGACGCATCCTCGATTGGTATAAAGCCAGCACCGGAAAAGACTACCAAGGCGATGAAGATCCGGGCGTCATTTCCGTGAAAGCGATTTACAACTACTATAAAAAATTCGGTTACAAAACCGAAGTCATGGGTGCTTCATTCCGCAACAAAGGCGAGATCATCGCCCTTGCCGGATGCGACCTTCTAACCATTTCCCCGGGCCTCCTTGCAGAACTTGCAGCTTCGGACGATCCCATCGAGCCAAAACTCACCGCCGCAGCCGCCAAGAGCGATCCCGTGGAGAAAATTTCACTCGATGAAAAATCCTTCCGCTTGATGTTCAACGAAGACGCCATGGCGACCGAGAAAACCGCCCAAGGCATCCGCAACTTCGCTGCCGACATCGTGAAGCTTGAAAAACTCGTCAACGAGTCGCTTTAAGTCATCTAACATTGCAATCAGCAGCCCCGCTCCATGCATTTGGTGCGGGCTTGTTTTTATATAAATCTTCCACCCGCCAAGGCCAACGGCCTAATTTATGCCAGCCCATTGCATCGCACTGGGTATCAGCCCCGAAAAAAATCTAAGCCCTGAAAGGGCGTGCTATCCGAATAATTAATCCGTTCCTCACTATCAATTGATTGATGATCCACCGTCACTAAAGCTATGGTGGACAAGTTGTTGATTTTTGTATGAAGAAAATTCCAGCGTCACTTCCCATTAAACATCGCCATCATCTTCTTCCATAGACCGCTACCGCACATCTGATCGGTTATTTCGATGATGTGCCGAACCACTTTAAGAAGATCGCCGTTGCCCTTCCAATGTTTGAGCACGATCTCATTATCCACGTTATTGAGAAGTTGATTGATCACATAGGCTGACAGCGCGACATCCTCAGCATAGCCACCGGGACCTATGAGCCCCTCGGGGAGAAAATCAAGCGGACTGATGATGTATGCTATCACCATTCCTAACTTCGCCTTGTGTATCGCCGGAATCGCAGGATCAAGAAGCAACGCTCCAAGCAAATACGCCATATCTGGCAGCAACAAAATGTAATCCAACCACTTGGACTTCTGACCATCCTTCGATGCCGCCCAAACATGGAGCTTCTGGCGGAGTTGATCGTAATAACTGGGGTCGGTCATAATTATCTTTTTATCCACCTTACTCATTCAAGGCGGGAATGGAAGATCGAATTCAAACTAGGGGAATTACCTTCGATGTGCTAGATGCTCTGCTTATTTGTTAGTGTTTATATCTATATCCTGGCGGTGTTGCGGCGGAAATCGACCAGAGAGGCGTTCGGACTCGCCCCTTCTCATCAAATCCTATCCACAAACCATCACTTCCTCCAGAATTCTCGGACATCGTCTTCCAATCGCGGGACAACCCTCGGTCTATGTAGCCCGACCAATCGAACAGCCAAATCCAAACATTCGATTCAGCATCAATGTTCTGCGGATCTCCGAGAATTTTACGAATCTCCTGCTTGGTCTTACCTTCTAAGTTACTAATCGAACCGCTATCCCTACGGTCGCACATAACCGCACATCGATTCTCCTGCGGAATATCAGCCAATGGTTTCTGAGGAATCAGCAACAATGTAACGACAACCAAAACTGGTGCCCCGAACATAATTCTTATCAGCGTGCTTCCTTTCATTGGTTCTCCGTATGTACTTTTCTAGCTGCTCTCCGTAAAATGTAGTGTGCCGTCAATATACTACCAAGGATGATGGGAATTGCCGGTATCGCGAGCGCCTTCCATGCAGGTGCACTCGCTCGAGTTCCATCGCCGCCAATTTCGACGAAATCGATATGATGGACGTATGCCCAGAATGAAATGGGGTAAACTGCAAGCAATATAGTGAGGAGTGACAACACGAGTTCGAAACGACGGCGGGAAAGAACGAAAATTCGAATTGCAAGAGCTGCGATTCCTACTCCGGAAGCGCCTAAAAACAGAATCCATGCAAGCCACCAATACTCAGGATCAATGCCTTCCGATTCGAATGCTGTCGCTAGAAATAGCATCATGAGGGATCGTATGCATGGGCTTGAGATGCATCAAGATTGAACTTTGCGTCTTAGCGGCTTTGCGCGAGATACTCTTCCCCCCTCCAACTATCACCGCAAGCTTGTAACTTCCATTTTCAGCCTTACCCTTGTTTCCACATGACCGAACTGCTTTCACCTGCTGGAAACTGGGATTGCGCCCGCGCTGCTGTAGCCGCTGGGGCCGATGCCATTTACTTCGGTCTGCCCAAGTTCAACGCGCGCCTCCGTGCGGATAATTTTTCAGAGACCGATCTCCCCGAGCTGATGGATTATCTCCACAAACATGGCGTGAAAGGTTTCATCGCCATGAACACCTTGATCTTCACCAACGAGATTGAAGACGCGGAGAAACAACTCCGTTTGGTCGGTGAGGCACGGGTCGATGCCCTCATCATCCAGGATCTGGGGCTCGCCAAGATGGCGCGTGAAATCATCCCACACGTCGAGCTCCACGCATCGACCCAAATGACCATCACCTCACCCGAAGGTCTGGCATTCTTGGAAACCCTTTTCCCTATGGAGCGCGCCGTCCTCTCCCGCGAACTCTCCATCAAAGAGATCGAAAAATTCTCCTCTTCCCTTAAAACTGAAAGCTTCAAACTAGATACTCCAATCGAAGTCTTCGTCCACGGCGCACTCTGCGTCGCTTACTCCGGCCAATGCCTGACCTCGGAATCCCTCGGCCAACGCTCTGCGAACCGCGGCGAATGCGCCCAAGCCTGTCGTATGCCCTACGAAATCCTCGTCGATGGCATCGTCCAAGACCTCGGCGAGCATCGTTACCTGCTTTCTCCTCAAGATCTTGCTGCCGTCGACCTCATCCCGGATTTAATCAAAGCAGGAGTCGTGAGTTTCAAGATCGAGGGCAGATTGAAAACTCCTGAATACGTTGCCGCCGTCACGCGAGTCTACAGGAAAGCCATCGATGCATGTAACGTGGCTGGGGATTCCAGCCCCAGGCCGTTATTGGGGACTCTGGCCCCGATAACCACAGAAGACCGCTACGAGTTAGAAATGACTTTCTCCCGCGGCCTAACAACTGGCTGGCTCGCCGGCACCAATCATCCCTACCTCACCCACGGCAAATTTGGCAAAAAACGCGGACCGTTTCTCGGCACCATCGTCGAAGCACAGAACGGTTGGATACGCTTGGACACCCCTCCCTCGCAACAAACTCCACCCCTCAAAGCAGGCGATGGCGTGGTGTTCGATGCGGGAGAAAATCGCGATCTCGAACAAGGCGCGTCGATTTGGAAAATCGAAAACGACAGGATCATTTTCCACCGCACCTTTTCCGGCATCAACTTCGATCGCATCCGTCCCGGAGTGACGCTCTACAAAACCTCCGACCCCGCCCTAGAGTCCTCGATCCGCAAGTTCTGGCAGAACGCGAAACCCAAACTCCACAAAACCCCGCTGCATCTCGTCGTCTCAGGAAAAGCTGGCGAATCCCTCAACGTGGTGGCGGATTGCATCCGCCATGCCAATCCAATTCATACGGAAGCATCATCTAACATTATATTATCCTCCGCCACCAATCACCCCCTCACCACCGAAGTCCTTACCACCCAACTCTCCCGCCTCGGCGACACTCCTTACGAACTCGCCTCATTGGAAAACCAAATCGAAGGCGATTGCCACATTCCCATCTCTGCACTCAACCAGATCCGCAGAGATCTAATTTCAAATCTTGAACAAATCAAAAATCAAAAATCAAAAATCGTAAATCATCAATCATCCCTAGGTATCGAATTCCTCTTCCCCCCAATATCCAATATCCAATTAACGAATCCCCCTTCTCTCTCCGTCCTCACCCGATCTATCGAACAACTCGAAGCCGCCATCTCCTGCTCCCCTTCCCAAATCTACTGCGACTTCGAAGACCCACGCCGCTACAAAGACGCGGTCGAAATTTTCAGATCTCAAAATTCTGATCCGAAATCTCAAATCATCTTAGCCACTCCGCGCATTATCAAAAGCGGTGAGATTGGTTATCTCAAAATGATTGATCGCATGGGAGCCGATGGTTTGTTGCTTCGCAACCTCGCTACCCTACATCATTTCAAGGATCGCCATGACATCATCAAGATCGGCGATTTCTCACTCAACACCGCCAATCCGCTCACCGCGAAAATTCTCAAAGAAAACGCGAACTTGGATCGACTCACCATATCCTACGATCTGAATATCTCGCAAGTTCTAGATCTGTTAGAAAAAACTCCGACCGATTGGTTGGAGCTCACCCTTCATCAGCACATGCCGATGTTTCATATGGAGCACTGCGTGTTCTGCACATTCCTCAGTTCAGGCACCACCTACAAAGATTGCGGACGTCCTTGCGAAAAGCATGTGGTGCACCTGAAAGATCGCGTTGGCCAACTCCACCGTCTCCAAGCGGATGTCGGCTGCCGCAACACCTTGTTCAACGGCCGCGCCCAAACGGGAGCTCGATTCTACGAACAACTCCTGAGCTCCGGACTCCGCCATTTCCGCATCGAACTCCTCGATGAATCCCAAGACGCCGCGATCTCAACCATCACCGCCTACCAAAACCTGCTTTCAGGAAAAATCGGCCCCCAACAGCTCCTTACCCAAATCCACGCCACCGAAAAGCTGGGCGTCACCGAGGGCACGCTGATCTAAAAACACCCCCAAAACCAAGGATTCGTCTTATAAATCATGGGATTTGATCCTGTCGTAAGCCGTGGGCAAACCCTTGATTCTGTGACAATTCCCGTCGTATTCTCGCCTTGCTCATACGCGATTTAGCAATTACAGCCCATACGCATGCCTAAAAAACCAGTAGTGCTAATCATACGTGACGGTTGGGGAACCAACCTAGGTGGCAAAAAAACCGCTGTCAAAGACGGTAATGCTGTCATTCTCGCGAACACTCCTTTCACCGACGAAGTCCTTTCCCAATACCCCCATAGCTTCCTCTCAGCTTCCGGCATGGATGTCGGCCTCCCCGAGGGACAAATGGGAAATTCCGAGGTAGGCCACCTCAATCTCGGCGCGGGTCGCATCGTTTACCAAGATTTCACGCGCATCAACAAAGCCATTTCCGATGGCACCCTCGCAGAAAACGAGGTTTTCAAAAAAACCCTGGAAAAAGCCAAATCTGCCCGACTCCATTTCATCGGCTTGGTCTCGGATGGCGGAGTGCATTCCCACCAAGATCAGCTCATCGCCATGACCAAACTCGCTTCCAAAGCGGGCGTGAAAGATATCTTCATCCACGCGATCACGGATGGTCGTGACACTTCACCCACCGGAGGCGCAGCTTTCATTTCCAAAGTCGAAGATGAAACCGCAAAGTTCGGTGCAAAAATCGCAACGGTTGTGGGTCGATACTTCGCCATGGATAGAGACAAGCGTTGGGATCGCGTCAAACTCGCATGGGACGCCATCGTCCATGGGATCGGGACCAAAAAAGATATCCTCGCCTCGGAAGCGATTTCTGAAGTTTACGCGACACAAAACAAAACCGATGAATTCATGCCCGCCATGATTTTCACGGAAGCCAACACCCAACGCATCCGCGATGGCGATGTGGTGTTGTGGTTCAACTTCCGCGCCGACCGCGCACGCGAGCTTTCCGAAGCGTTTCTCAAACCAAAGTTTGATGGCTTCGATCGCGGCACATTACCAAAGGTCCATTTCGTTACGCTCACGGTTTATGACGAAACTTTCCCATGCGAAGCGATCTTTGCCCCGCAAAGCCTCGACATGACACTTGGTGAAACCGTTGCCGCTGTTGGCATGAAACAAATGCGCATCGCGGAAACCGAGAAATACCCTCACGTCACCTATTTCTTCAACGGTGGAGTGGAAGTCGAAAATCCAGGTGAAAAACGTTTCATTATTCCTTCTCCAAAAGACGTTGCAACCTACGATCTCAAACCTCAGATGTCGGCCGACGAAGTCACTCAAACCGTCGTCGATCACCTGAAAGATTTCGACCTTGTGATTCTGAACTTCGCCAACCCTGACATGGTCGGTCACACGGGCGTGGTTGAAGCCGCCAAGAAAGCCGTCGAAAAAATCGACGAATCCGTCAAAGCCATCGTTGAGCAAACGCTTCGTCTAGGTGGAAAACTTCTCATCACCGCCGATCACGGCAACTGCGAATACATGCGCAACCCCGATGGCTCACCCAACACCGCGCACACCACAAATCCCGTGGAAATCATCTACGTTGCTGACGACGCCGCTTCCAAAAAAATGCGCAACGGGATTTTAGCCGATGTCGCGCCGACGCTGCTTGAAATGCTCAATGTGAAAAAGCCCGAGCAAATGACGGGTAAATCGTTGCTCTCTTGAAAAAATTCAAATGGTTGCTCGTCCTGCTCGCTGTAGCAGCCGTCATCGGTTCTGCTGCGGCGCTTTTTCTGTGGTCCTTGGATGCCGTCACAAAAAACCGTTTTGAAAACCCATGGTTGATTTGGCTGCTACCGCTGGTGGGTTGCTTGATGGGCTTTTATTATCGATTTCATGGTAAATCGGTTCACTCCGCCAACGCGTTGATCGTCGATGATTTTCAAAACGAATCGACCCAAATCCCCTCCCGCCTCGCGCCAAGCATTTTGATTTCCACGCTCGTAACACATGCGTTTGGCGGCTCTGCGGGCCGGGAGGGCACAGCCGTGCAAATGGGTGCAGGCATCGCCGCCGGCTTTGCGCGATTCGTCGCGTCGACTAGCAAGGCGCAACATCTTCTGATTCATTGCGGCATCGCAGCGGGTTTCGGTGCGGTGTTCGGAACTCCCTTCGCTGGTGCGGTGTTTGCTCTGGAATTCACGCGCCACAAACTCCTCAGTAAAAATTTGATTCCGTGTTTATTCACAGCCCTCGCCGCGCATTACATCTGTCTTGCTTGGGGAATTCATCACACGCCTTACCCATCGATTGCTTTTTCATCTAACATCTTTTCCTTTCTATGGAAAGGCCTCGTCCTTGCCGCCATCCTCTCTCTCGCTGGCAGATTTTTCATATCCGCCTCCCGTTTCACGAAAGATAAATTCAAAACCTGGTTTCCTCACGAAGCCGTGCGCGGAAGCATAGGCGGTTTACTCATCATCGGATTGTTTCTCTGGGCAGGAACCAGCGATTACCTCGGGCTAGGTGTGCTTGCGGAAAATAAATCATCACTTACCATAACAAAATTCTTTTCACCTGATCTCCACGCACCTGCCAACGCATGGTTATGGAAACTTGCATTCACCATCGTCACACTCAGTGCGGGCTTCAAAGGTGGCGAAGTCACTCCCCTGTTTTTCATCGGCGCAGCTCTTGGAAATTCCATCGCATGGTTCCTCGGCGCACCCATCGAATTGTTTGCAGGAATCGCCATGATCACCTTCTTTTCCACCACCACAAAAACTCCCTACGCATCATGGATTATGGGCATCGAACTGCTCGGCTGGAAAATTTTCGCTCCGCTGGCACTCATCATCTGGATCACCACCAAACTCACCGGACCGAAATCGATTTATCCAATGAATTCCAAGATTTAAGGGGAGAAAACGGAGTTTGGATTTTTGAAATTTCAAATTTCAAATTCGAGTCAGTTTCCATAATCTCGGAACTAACAGTCCGCACGCAACGAACAACCCAACTGCCAGACCACACCAGACTCCTACGGCGCCGTAACCCATTTCGATCGATAGCAATATGCCCACGGGAATACCGATCACCCAGTAGGCAACAAAGCCCATCACGGCGGGCATCCTAGCATCATGCAACCCGCGCAGCATCGCGACGGAACCAATCTGCAAACTATCGAACAACTGAAACACCCCAACCACAATCATGATCAATGCAGCAAGTCGGATCACGCTAAGATCGTCGATGTAGAGCGATGCGAGGAACTCCCCGGAAAAGAAAAAGATCATCGCGCCTATCATTGCCCAACTGGCGCCTAACCACCAACCCGACACCACAATTTTACGCAGGCGATGGAATTCCCCCGCTCCATTTGCTGAGCCGATTCTAACACTAAGTGCCATCGACAAACCCAAGGGAACCATGAAAGCCGTTGCCGCGCACATCAGCGCCACCTGATGCGCCGCCATCGCGGTTGCACCGAATTTTCCCATCAACAAACCTGCTGCAGAAAACGCAGAAACTTCACAGATCATCTGCAAGCTTGCTGGAATTCCAACCCCCAAAAACTTCCGCGTCTCAGCATTTTCAGGCATGCGGAACCAATGATACGGCACCCATTCACGCAATCCGCTTGCACGATACAACCAAACAAACATCGCCACCAAAATCGCAATGCGCGCAATCAAAGTCGCGATCGCCGCGCCTTCCAAACCCCATGCCGGACAACCCAGATTTCCGTAAATCATCACCCAGTTCAAAAACACATTGAGAAGAACACCCCCCAGGAAAATCCAAAACGGCGGCCACGGCCTATCCAAAGCATCCGCATGATTTTTCAGGGCCATCGACATCAATGCGGGAATCATCGATGCCATGATGGTCATAAAAAATGGCCCGGTATTTTGCTCCACTTCTTTCGGTTGACCGAACATTTCCAGATTCAGCGACAATGCCCACATCACCCCGAAAAGCAGCAATCCAAGCACGGTTGATATATAAACACCTAGCCTGCAACTTGCCCGTCCCGCGGCCGTATCGCCCGCACCCCTCGCATTTGAGGTAAACACGGAAATCGCCGTCAAAACTCCTATCCCAAATACAAAAGGTACGTAAAACAACGAGTTCGCAAAGGTCAGCACCGCCAACTCGGTCACCCCAAGTTTCCCTATCATCACCGTGTCCGCCACCCCCAGCAACATCTGACTCACCTGGCCAATCACCAATGGAAAGGCCAGTTTTAGGGTCTGACGGCATTCATGAAGCATCGACATCGGGGCGCACTTGATAGGCTGCGGAACTAGGGATTGTCACTTACTTGTTTTTGAAAAACTGAGGAAAATAAGCATTTTTTAGAACAATGCTTTGCATATCCGTAATAATTCCCGCATATTCCAAACCAATGATTTTCTTCAACAAGAAACTTTCTCTCCTGCTCACCATCCCGCTTTTAACCCAATGCGGTGGATTACGAAGCGCGCCCCAAACCCAGGCTGTGACTGGACCTTTCAATAGCCGCGGAGATTATGTGGAAGATTGGGTCGATCAACCCGACAAATGGTATCGCCCAACTGTCCCCGGAACAGGAAGCGGTATCGCAACCACACCAAATACTGCGCTCGCAGCCAACACCCTCCCCGAACCTCACATTCCCCTCATCGAGACCCAATTGCCTCCGCCTATTGTTAGAACATCTCCAACAAACGTTAAGCCTAAGCCGAAAACCAAGACACCCACTGTCGTTCGCCACACCGTCAAACGTGGCGAAACTCTCTCAGTCATTGCGAAACGGTACAGAACCACCGTCTCCAAAATCCAACAATCCAACAGCATCAAGGGCACAGTCATCCGCGTAGGCCAGATACTAAAAATTCCCCGTTAATATGTCTCTCCCGAAGGAATTTATCTTCGGCACAGCCAACTCGGATCATCAAACTGAGGCTTACGATCCCGATCGAGAAGACGTTTGGGATCTATGGGAACAATCTCAAGGCCTAACACCTCGCGGCAAGGCCACAGATTTCTGGAATCGGTATGAAGAAGATATCGCAGCCGCTGCCGCCATCGGCTGCAAACTTTTCCGCTTTTCGACCTCATGGTCCCGCATCGAACCAGAATATGGTGTTTTCGATCAAAACTCCCTGAATCATTACGGCGAAATCGCCGAATGCATTTTGAAACACGGCATGCGGCCAATGCTCACACTCCACCACTTCGTCTGGCCAGTCTGGTTGGAACGAGATCACGGTGGCATGCTGGGTGAACAATTTCCAGATATCTTCGCACGTTACGCCGAGAGAGTCGCAGAATCCTTCGGGGATAGAATCGATTGGTGGATCACTTTTAACGAACCCAGCCAACTGACCTTCGGATACATTAAACCATGGTGGCAAAACCGCTACTACATGCCGCCAGGCTTGCCACGTAGTTCATCGGTCGATGCGGAGGCGCAGGCAGTAGGAAAGTTGATCCCTCGTTTATTCTCAGCTCATGCCCGCGCGCGGCAGAAAATCAAAGCTCTACAGCCCAGTGCAAAAGTCGGGGTGAATCCACTCATCACCGGTTTCCCAACATGGTTGCAAATGCTTCTCGACTGGGGAGCATGCCATCGTGGCCTATCAGAAGCACTTTTCAAATTCACAACTAAAGAAGCCATCGTCAGCGAGTATGGCACGGTGGATCTGATCATCTGCGGAGTATCCATGGACGATCAAACCCTATACGAATCCAGTGATCCTTATGTACGCACGGGCAAAGCAATCATCATCCGCAACGATGAACCTTCTCATGATATTTCCTATCTCAATGGAAAAACCATTGCTGTCATTGCCGTTGGCAATCAACCGCAATCATGGAAACGCGATCTCCCCTCAGCCTCACGTAAAAAACTGTTCCGGAACTATGACGATGCCCGCAACGCGCTTTCATCAGGTATAGTCGATGCCGTATATGGCGATGCGATTTACCTGCTCCCATCTGAACTGACCCATCGCGGCGAGTTCCGCTTTTTGAAAACCTGTTTGAGCGATGAACATTACGTCGCCCTTGCTCCCCACGGACACGCACAACTTCTTGCGCACATCAACCAAGCCATACAGGACTTCCAACCTTACCTACGGAAATATTGCGATGTCTCTTGGCTTTCCGAACCTACCAAAATCATTTCACCTTCTAACCTGCCAACATCTCTCTACGAAGTCTTTCATGGCACCAACACCCCACAAAAACACATCGATTCTGTCCATGGCCTCCGCAGAATTCTGAAACGTGGATATATCCGTGTCGGCATACGCGTGGACGCTCCAGGAATCTCAAAGCAAGCAGCAGATGACGGACTTGAAGTTCTTCTCGCGAAACAAATCGCAAAACAAATTTTTGGAGACGAATCAAAAATCAAAATCATTCCCGTCGAACCAGCAAATCGATTCCAAGCACTCGATTCCAAACGCAGTTGGCTGAACTGGGCATGGCGCTTCTGGGGAACCACCTGCATGATCGCAAATTCAAACTGGTGGTATCTTGGTATGGCAGGAAAACTCGCAAAACAACTTTGCCCAGAGGAAGCGATAGGCGCACAAGACTTCGTCGGCCTCGATTACTACTGGGGACTACCAACTCATCGATTGCATAAGTTTCGACTATTAGAAGATGCAGCCCATGGGCGGTTCCTCCGTGCTCCAGTTTGGCCACGAGGGCTTTTTCATGCACTAAAGAGACTTCATCGCTGGTTTCCCAAACAAGAACTACTCATTGTCGAAAATGGTTGCCCTTCATCTGCTGGCGGTGTTTCCCGTGCTGAGTATTTACACTCACACCTAGCAGAAGTCGATAACGCCATCGCAAAAGGCATACCTGTCCGCGCCTACAACTGGTGGTCGATCACCTCAAACCGCGAATGGGGTCACGCTTTCGATCTCAATACCGACTTCGGACTTCATTACATCGATCTCGAAAATGATCCTGATCTGAAACGCCACGCATCACCCGAGGCTGAACTCCTCAAAAAAATCATTTCGGAAAGAAATTAGTTTTCAGCCTACTTATTCTTATCGTCGGTCTTCTCTAGCTCATCTTTTTAATACATATCATCCCAAAGTGATTCCTTAGTTCCCTGCTGGCACTTTTCTGCCTTCCCCTCTGCAATCATTTACGTTAGAATCCGTGTGTTATGGCTTATATCGACGATCATTTCCTACTCTACAACGACACCGCACGCCGCCTCTACCACGAGGTTGCTGCGCATCAACCCATCATCGATTACCACAATCACCTCTCACCTGCAGAAATCGCCAATGATCAACGATGGCAAAACATCGCCGATATGTGGCTCGGTCACGATCACTATAAATGGCGACTTCTAAGAGCGAACGGCATCAACGAAGAACGGATTACAGGAAGCGCCAGCCCACGAGATAAATTCCAAGCCTTTGCTGAAACCATCCCCTACACCCTCCGTAACCCCATGCATCATTGGGTACACATGGAGCTTAAACGCTATTTCGGCATCGACACCCTACTCTCTCCAAAAACCGCGGATGAAATATGGGAAAAAACCAATACCAAGCTATCCGATCCTGAATTCTCAGCATGTGGTCTTCTAAAAAAATTCGATGTCCGCGTCGTTGGCACCACGGATGATCCAGCCGACCCCATCGATGACCATTTGAAAATTGCAACTTCGGGTTTCAGCACAAAAGTTCTGCCTACGTTCCGCCCGGACAACGCATTCAAAGTGGATCGACCCGATCTCCTCAACCCATGGATAGCCAAACTGGAAAAGGTTTCAAACATCTCGATCACGACGTTTGGCGATTTATTAAATGCCCTGAAGAAACGTCATGACGATTTCCATGCTGCTGGCGCGCGACTTTCCGATCACGGCCTTGATCGCTGTCCTGCCCTTTCATGCACGGATGCGGAAGCTGCCAAAATTTTTGATCAGGCACGATCTGGTAAGGCTGTCTCGCTTGAGGACAAAGAACGCTTCTCCTTTTACCTTCTGGTCTTCTCAGGACAACTCGATGCCGCACGTGGCTGGACCAAACAACTTCACCTCAATCCTGTTAGAAATACGAACATCCGTATGTCGGCAAAACTCGGTGCCGATGCTGGATACGACACCATGGGAGATATTCCGCAAGGAGAGTCTCTCGCTATCTTCTTGAACGCCCTCGAATCCCGCGAGGCGCTTCCGAAAACCATTCTTTATAACCTCAACCCTCGCGATAACTATCTTTTCGCTTCCATGACTGGCGTTTTTCAAGACGGTGTGACTCCCGGAAAAATCCAATTTGGTTCCGGTTGGTGGTTCCTCGACCAAAAAGAAGGTATGGAGATGCAACTCAACGCACTTTCAGCCACAGGCCTACTGTCACGTTTCGTCGGTATGCTCACCGACTCGCGTTCATTCCTCTCCTTCCCTCGTCACGAATACTTCCGCCGCATCCTCTGTAACCTCATTGGAGACGAAGCGGAAAAAGGCGAACTTCCCGATGATTTCGAAACCCTTTCAAAACTCATTGCCGATGTTTCATTCAATAACGCAAACCAATATTTCGGTTTCAATGTCTGACAAAATCATGAAGCGCATACTCCTCCTCATCGCACTCAGCGTCCTTCCGGTCCTTGCCGAGAAAAATCCCATTTATCTCGGCACTTCGGCCGATGGCATTTATCTGGCAAATTTCGACTCGACCACCGGAACCATCACCCAACCCGCTCTCGCGGCGAAATACGAGAAACCAGGTTTCCTCGCGCTTCATCCGGAAAAACCCATACTCTATTCGATCGGTTTTGGAAAAAATGTCGCGGCATTCAACATCGCCAAAGATCATTCACTCACCTTCATCAACGAAGCCGATTCCGGCGGTGCCGGCCCTTGTCACCTCGTTGTCGATCTAACGGGTCGAACCCTCGCCGTTGCAAACTACGGGGGCGGAACCGTTTCAACGTTCCGTCTCGCTCCCGATGGCAAAATTGAAGAGATGGCTTCCAACATCAAAATCCAAGGATCTGGACCAAATCCCAATCGCCAAAAAGGGCCCCACACCCACGGCGTGTATTTCAACAAAGCCAACAACCTGCTTTTCGCACCCGACCTCGGTGCCGATGAAACCCTGATTTACAAATTTAATTCCTTAACAGCCGAGATCACCCCCAACGATCCCGCCGCCCTCAAAGCACCTCCCGGCTCCGGCCCTCGTCACATGGATTTTTCACCTGACGAAAAACACGCCTACATCATCAACGAACTGACCAATACGGTCACGGTTGCTGACTTTAATTCCAAAACAGGCAGCCTCGCCGATATCCAAACCATCCCCACCCTTCCAGACGATTTCAAAGAGCCCTCTACCACCGCTGAAATCGAAGTCCACCCCAACGGAAAATTCGTCTACGGATCAAACCGTGGTCATGACTCCATCGTCGTTTATCAACGCGATCCTAAAACCGGAAAACTCACCTTCCTCCAACACGCACCATGCGGTGGAAAAACCCCACGCCACTTTGCCATCGACCCATCAGGAAAATGGCTACTTTGCGGTCACCAAAATTCCAACACCTTGTCCATCCTAAGCCTGAATCCCGAGACAGGCATGCTGAGCGAACCCAAATCCACAATCGAAACGCCGGCTCCTATCTGTATTCTATTTCCCTGAGCTCTCGATAATCCCCTCGTTCAAAGAAAAGCACTGAATTAATGAACGCATATCACCTCATGATTTCAGCGCTAATTCTAATGAATTCAGCCTGTATAAAGATTGCTGAGAATCATCACATATCGCCTTCTGGAAAATACAGCATCACTTTTCACGAGGCTGTAGGTGAATCGGATTCCTACTACCAGATTCAAAATAAAGAACGTCCTGACTTTCAGTATGGTTCAATCGGTGGTTCAACGCCTCTAAATGATCAAGACATCTTCTGGAGTCCTACCGATAAAACTTGTCTCATCATAGAGAAGCGTCCTGCTCACGTAGGCCAAGAAAATGGAGACGGAACGATAAGAATTCTTTATGTCGTGCAGATCAATGAGGACAGAGAATGCCACCAGATTTACATGCGCCCTTTCGAACGAAAATATTTCAATCAAGAGAAGGCTGGCATCTTGCGCATCAATGATGAAAAGGTGACGTTTTCCTTTAGAGATAAGACCGTCACGAAGGAATGGAGTATCGAGAATCTAATCAAAGAGAGTTATCCTGATAATTATCAAGATCACGAAATCATAGATTAATTCAACCCTATGACATCCGAAGCAAACCGGATGATCTTGCTTTAGGAAGTTCATTTCTGTCTCTACTGGCATTAGCCTAGACTCTGCGTCCCTCTCCGACCTCCGCGCCTCTGCGGTGAAAACCATACCCCAACTGCGCTTACCACCCTCAAATCTTCACCTTCGCAATCTTCATTAGCCGATTGAAATGCTTCTTCTCCACTGGATTGATCGATAGCCTTGTTCCCTTTTGACAAACCATCATCTCAGCAAGCGCCTCGTCAGCTTTCATTGCCTCTAGAGGAATCATTTCTCTGAACGTAGCAACGTGCTGAAAATCCACCAGCCACCAACGTGGTTTATCTTCAGTCGCTTTAGGATCGAAATACTCACTCTTCGGATCGAACTGAGTGGGATCAGGATAAGGCTCAGAAGCCACTTTCGCCACCCCAGCCGCACCCGATGGTTTGGCATTCGAATGATAGAAAATCGCCAACTCACCCGGCTGCATCTCGTGCCACATAAAGTTACGCGCCTGATAATTTCTAACACCCGTCCAAGGTTCCTTCTTCACTTTCTCCAGATCCGTGATAGAAAAAACATCTGGCTCAGATTTAATCAACCAATGCATAAGTTAAAGACAGAAGACTTGAAGACTCCAGATACAAGATAAGATTTCACTTCGCGGCATCCTAATTCTTCAACCAAGAACTAGGAACCAAGAACTGCTCAATCAATGAACTTGATTTTCCCAGGGAGAGTAAATTTTCCAACTGCCATCGCTGCGTGTTGCTCGTCGGTGCAGGCGGAATCAATCGGTGCATCTGGAGTCACTTCGTTATCAGTGACCAAACCTTGCGCGAGCATCCATTTCTCGACTTCCTCGCCGCTGATGTCGGCAAGCATGTGACCATTGATCTCAACACAAGGCGATAACGGCTGTCCACTGCGCTGCTCCATTTCCCAACGAAACGCTGGATTCTTGATGATGTCCTTCTCCTCATAGGGTAAATCATATTTGCGCATGATCGCCCGCACACCCTCGCTCCAGCCACAAAAAGTCTTCAAATACGCCGTCATTTTCGGTTTCGCTTCGCTCATAGGCCGACAATATAAATTCACCCGCCAATTTTGCAACCCCGTAACGTCAGGGGACGGAAAAGCCGAATGAGCGTTAGCCTAAAGAGGAAAATGAACCACTGATTAACACTGATTAACACTGATGCTAAGAGGATTAGAAAGAATTCTTCATTCACCTAAAAGGTGAGACTGAAAAAATTCATAACTCTTTGATTATCCGTGTCTATCTGTGTCCATCCGTGGTTCCATTTCTGTTTATAGGGTTAGCGAGTATTTATTCGAAGCGAAGCGTATTAGCTTGGACGGAGCGTAGCGGAGTCAATCAGGGGTCAGGGGTCAATACCTCAAAAGGCAGATCCAGTAAAACATCCCATTTCAGTCTTCCGTCTTCTATCTTAAAGTCTTCTGTCTTCTACTCCCACTCAATACTCGCCGGTGGTTTGGTCGAAACGTCATAGAGCACGCGGTTGATGCCTTTGACTTCGTTCAAGATCCGGTGACTGGTCTCGCGGAGGATTTCATAAGGAAGTTCCACCCAATCGGCGGTCATGGCATCTTCTGAAACCACAGCGCGGAGGGAAATCGCCCATTCGTAACTACGCTCATCACCTTTGACCCCCACGGTTTTTACTGGCACCAAGCAGGCATAAGATTGCCAGACTTTGTCATACCAACCGTGCTCTTTGAGTTTGCCGATGAAGATCGCATCGCACTCACGGATGATGTCGAGTCGCTCCTGAGTCACTTCGCCAGGGCAGCGAACTGCAAGACCCGGACCAGGGAATGGATGGCGATTCAAAATATCTGGCGCAATTCCCAAGGAATGACCCAATTCACGAACCTCGTCTTTGAATAATTCTGCCAAGGGCTCCAGCACTTTGCCCTGAGCTTGCAGTTCAAGAATACGATCCACTCGGTTGTGGTGAGTTTTGATTTTCGATGCTTTAGATTTCGCATTGGATGCACTCTCGATTACGTCGGGATATAGAGTTCCTTGAGCGAGGAGTTCTGCATCGCCCACGGAATCCCAGAATACATCGATGAATAAATTCCCGATGATCACGCGTTTTTTTTCAGGATCATCGACACCGGCCAGAGCTGTTAGGAAACGCTCGCTGCAATCGACGGTTTCGATAGGAACTCCCATACGATGAAAATTACTGCGAACTTCTTCGCCTTCGTCTTTACGCATGAGTCCGTGATCCACAAAAATTGCGCGGACATTTGCGCCGGCTTCTTTCAGCAAAACCGCCAACACCGTGCTGTCGACACCGCCGGAAACGCCACAGACCACTTGCTTATTGCCGCATTTCTCGCGAATTCCCTCGATCATCTCGCGTTTGAAATCCTCAATCTTGAACGGCATGAGCTCTTTCGCTGTCAGCAGGAAGTTGTGCAAAATCCGCAGACCTTCATGACTGTGGGTCACTTCTGGATGGAACTGAATTCCATAGAAATTCTCACCCCATTTCAAAGAAACAGGCGTCTTGTGTTGATTAGTCGCCAAAATTTCCGCGCATGTCGGAATGACTTTAACGGTATCGGAATGACTCATCCACACTTGGGATTTCTCCGATAAGCCTTCGTAGATCCCTGTGCGACTCGTTGGAAACAATTCCGCAGGACCATACTCACGGCGATCGCTCGCCTCGATCGTGCCGCCGAATTTCAAATTCAACAACTGCATTCCGTAACAAACACCCAGCACCGGAACGTTGAACGCTTTGAGCGCTTCGAAATCCAAATCCGGTGCATCTGGCTCGCTCGTACTGCGTGGACCACCAGATAAAATAATCGCACC
Organism: Luteolibacter sp.; assembly: GCA_044354135.1. GTDB lineage: Bacteria > Verrucomicrobiota > Verrucomicrobiia > Verrucomicrobiales > Akkermansiaceae > Luteolibacter. Next base: position 26,681 of record JBILAN010000014.1, on the reverse strand, counting down.
TGGCTCACCGATGTTAGGAAAATCCTCCAACGCATAAAGCATCGCGAAAAAACCCAATTCCCTCACTCGTCTAACAATCAGCTGCGTATACTGCGAGCCAAAATCGATTACCGCTACATGTCCTTGATCGTGCATATCTTGAATTTCTAAAATCTCTCTTCGTAAAAATTAACCCAACGGTTGATAGTTGGTTGGTTCTTCAGTCATCACGATGTCGTGAACGTGGCTTTCTCTCAAACCACCCGCGGTGATGCGGACGAAATTCGCCCGCTCGCGCAGCTCGGCCAGAGTTGAAGCCCCCACATAACCCATGCCGGATTTCAATCCGCCCATGAGTTGGAAAATTACATCGGACAAAGGCCCTTTGTAAGGAACACGTCCCTCAACACCTTCTGCCACTAATTTACCAGAACTGTTCTGCGCATAGCGGTCGCCAGCGCCTTTACGCATCGCTCCCAATGAGCCCATGCCGCGATAGGTTTTGAATCGACGTCCCTGATAAAAAACACTTTGACCCGGACTCTCGCGCGTGCCCGCAAGCAGCGATCCCAGCATCACAAGATCGGCTCCCGCTGCGATCGCTTTCACGACGTCTCCGGAATATCGAATACCACCGTCGGCGATGACTTTAACTCCCCGCTCGCGACAGTAACCTGCCACGTTTTGAATGGCGGTGAACTGCGGCATACCCACACCCGCGATCACTCGTGTTGTGCAAATCGATCCTGGGCCGACCCCGACTTTCAGAGCACTCGCTCCCGCAGCGACCAGATCGCGTGCACCTTGCTCGGTCACAACGTTTCCAGCCACCACTGGTAAATCGCTCAAGGAACGAAGTTTCTCGATCACGTTCATCACGTGTCTTGTGTGTCCAGTCGCAGCATCGATGAAAAGCGCATCGGCACCGGCGGCAATCAGAGCCTTCGCCCTGTCTTCCATATCCGGACCAACGCCAACCGCTGCACCGCAGCGAAGCTGACCGTTCAAATCTTTGGCGGCGTTGGTAAATGTGATTCGTTTTTCGATGTCGGATCCTGTGATCAAACCGACCAATTTATTATCCGCATCCACCAAGGGAAGTTTCTCAATCCGGTTTTGGTAAAGAATTCTCCGAGCATCCTCGATTTTTGTATTCGGTGGACCTGTTATCACTTTGTCCCTTGGAGTCATCACCTCACCCACCAACGCATCGGGTCTGTCGAGATATCTCACATCCCTTCCCGTTACCATTCCCACCAAACGGCCATTTTCATCCACCACAGGGAAACCTGAAAATCCATTCGCCTCCATGATAGAGAGGACTTTTTCAACCGTGTCGGTGATCTTTACCGTGTATGGCTTGTTGATCACCGCACTTTCCGAGCGTTTCACCTTTGAAACCATGCTTGCTTGCTCATCGATCGGACACGCACGGTGGATGACGCCCATACCTCCCTCACGAGCCAAAGCAATTGCCAAATCATGCTCGGAAACCGTATCCATCGCCGCAGATACCACTGGTAAATTCAAAGAAATACCTTGAGTGACCTCGGTCGTTAAATCCGCTTCACCCGGCAAAACCGAGCTCAACGCCGGAACCAGAAGCACATCGTCAAACGATAATCCTAAAGAAATCTCTGCCATGCGAAAGTCAACAGGGTGACGGGCTTCTCGGCAAGCCTGTAATCATGATTTCGTGAAAAATCCTTATTTCAAAAGACCCAGCGGAAAAGCCAGGGATTCGGCCATCACTGCTTTGGTATCAGTTTTAGGACATAGACCTCCTTTGATTATGCACAAAAACAGATCTCTCGATCTCAGCCTTCAGCAAAAATATCTATCGCTTTCACAGAGTGATCTTGTAGTTTGATTGTCTTAATTTCATTTTGGTTTTCTATCTTAAGTATTGGGAATCGCCCGGCAATTTGTTCGTCTTAGAGTCCCCAATTATTGGATAGGAAAAAATTGCAGTGCCCAATACGATTATTTTAAGATATCTGGAAAAGGATCAGTTATTTTCGCGATCTCCATAATCTCATAATTTATGTTAGATAAATTATTTCACCTCTCCATCTTCCATTGCTGAGAGCATGATCCTAAGCGCCCCACCGGAAATCCAGACTTCCCATACCAAACAAGCTAACGACAAACCCATCAAACCAAGGGCAATCGAAAACGCGATCAACGCCAACATGCTCTGCTCCCCTATCACACTCACCATGGATACTACGCATAGCAATAAACTCAGCGCTCCCAACAACTGCATGCCCCGAATCAAAATCAAGCGCTTCCGCAAGTTCTGAATCTGCCTCATCAACAAGCTATCTTTTCTCTCCAGCCAGTCGCTATGCAGATTCCGAATCAATGCAGAGAGATGCAGAAAGCGGTTCGTGTAGGACAAAAACAACAAACTAATCGCTGGAAATAATAAAGCTGGAGTCGATATTTCCAAATGCATGGCCTTAATTAACATCATCCTATCCAAACTGACAACCCCGCACTGATGCGAGAAGATGGATGAAGATTAACCCAACAATGAAGAGGATTAACCACGAGTCACGAATCGCACTAAAGGAAGAGGTGTTTAGAAAGAAAAATGAAGAAATTAAACCACGGAATGCACGGATTACACAGAATGGGTGCTGCCGCGCTAAGCTCCGCTTTGATTCATATTCTTCACTCCGTGTATTCCGTGCAATCCGTGGTTAACCCCACATCAACCTAAGCAACCTTTTCTCCTTTCCGCGTATTTCCTGAAATTCGTGGTTAAATCAATTTCACTCTTCACTATTTAGATTTCACTCTTCACTCTCCGCCCATGAAAAAAACCGATCAAGCCTTCCTCTTCGAACTCCTTGAAACCCCCTCACCTACTGGCTTCGAAATACCGGGCCAAAATGTCTGGGCCAAATATCTCGAGAAAACCGCCACCAACATCGATTGTGATGCCTACGGCTCCACTTGGGCGACTCTTGAGGGCAAATCACCTAAAACCATCATGCTCGAAGCCCATGCGGATGAGATTGGCTATATCATCAAGCACATCGATGAAAAAGGCTTCCTCCGCATCGATCGCATCGGCGGCTCGGATGCTGCAACCGGTCGCGGCCGGCGAGTGCACATCCTCGGCGATGACGGGATCGTATCCGGTATCATCGGCAACACCGCCATCCACCTCCGCCGCGACGAGCTCGGCGCCGAAAAAGCACCCGCCGTCCACGATCTCTGGGTCGACATCGGCGCGTCCAACGGAAAAGAAGTCGCAGCTATGGGACTCCGCGTCGGCCACCCTATGGTCTATCAAGACGGCCCGGCCGAACTCGCACATAAACGCCTCATCTCCCGCGCGCTCGATAACCGACTCGGCTCCTACATCATCGCGCAGGTGATGAAACGCATCGCTGCTTCCGATAAAAAACCCAACGTCACCCTGGTTTGCTTGAATGCCATCCAGGAAGAAATCGGCGGCAACGGCGCGATGATGGCGACCTATCGCTTGAAACCGGACATGTGCGTTTGCCTAGATGTGACTCACGCTACCGACACCCCAGGAATCGACCCCGCGAAATTCGGACTGGTTAAACTAGGACATGGCCCAAGCCTCTCGCACGGAACATGCAACCACCCACTCATCGTCAAGCGCCTGATAGAAATCTCCAAAAAAAATAAAATCGATATCCAACATGAATCATCGAGCCGCTTCTCCGGAACCGATACGGATAAAATTTTCCACTCCCGCGAAGGCATACCCAGCGCCCTCGTTTCCATCCCCCTGCGTTGCATGCACTCCGTCGTCGAAACCGCCCACCTCGACGACATCGAATCCACCATTCAACTGTTAGAAGCCTTCGTCCTGTCCGTCAAAGACACCGACACCTTCCATCAGAAATTGGGTGCTTAGGAAAATTATTTCCGCCGCAGGCTTTGGACAGCTGCGGTTATCCGCAGCTTTTAGGGTAGACTCCGAAAACCGATTCGTTTCGCAACTACAAGACCCAGCTTGAATCGGCGCATCCAGAGAGAGCTGGGAAGAATCCCAGCAGTCCAAAGCCTGCGGCGAAATCTATCAAACCTTCCCCACCAAAAACGGAATCAACTCCTCCACCCCGAAATCTGCAAGCACTTCGCCGTCCCAATCCAAGGTCGGCGCCTTGCTCTGTCCGGATAGAGCGACCATTTCCGCCATCGCCTTCGCGTTTCCAGAAACCACAACCCGCTCCACTTCAATGTTGTGCTGATCCAAATACCGCTCCACCTCAATGCACCAAGGACAGCCGTTTTTCACATAGAGTATCCGTTCGTATTGCATACCTAAACTCTAGCCCAAATCCCCTGCGCTTAGGAAGGATAATTTCCAGTGGAGAAATGGTCCGCGCGATTCCACTCGCACTCTTTACCAGAGAATCTTCTCCATCCCAGAGGGATGAAAGATATTAGCGAGAGATCCTGACTCCGGGTCACATAACCACAATATAATTTACACCCTGAAAGACGTGCCAGAATCGAAAGATCATTCACCTATCAATCCCTCTGCGAGCCGCTTCGGGGTCGATATTTATTTCCCCAGTTCCCGGGGTGATCGTCGCTACGCTCCTCAACCCCGAACTAATTTCTTAGATCCCTGCTGGGATCGTGATTGAACAGCGATCTTACAAATCAAAAATCAAACCTCAACAATCATAAATCGTAAATCTATTCGTTCAGAGCGGTTTTTTTGATTTACGATTAAGGAATAACGATTGTTGATTTTTGAATGAAGACAATCATCTCCCTCACCACCCAAAAACCTCTTATCTTCCGTCTACAAGTCTAGCGTCTTCCGTTTTCTCTCTTCTCTACCACAACCCATACTTCCCATAAGCCATCACGTAAACCCCCATCAGAAAATTCGCGACCGCATGCATCACCACACATGCGCCTAAGTTTTTACTCCAAACGCACAACCCATAAGTCAGCGATCCAAAAACCAAAGCCCCTGCCCAATCGACGGGTGCATGGGCTAACATAAAAAGCAAAGTCACAATCAAATAACTTTTCCAATGCGCGCGACCGAACGGTTGTTTCCAGCAATTCCCTTCCCAATCCATGCAGAAGCGCATGACGTAACCTCGCCAGAAAATTTCCTCGACCAAGGCCACGACCACCACGGCGCGTAAAAACCGCATGGTGAGTGAAAACCAGTAGGCCGCAGGATGTTCAAAAATCCCTGGATCGAAACCATCATCGCGCTTGGCGATTCCTAACCATTTCATCCAACCATCGGTTCTCCCCGATAAACTCCATGCATCATAGAGTGTGGTTGGGAGCAACCAGAACCCTATACCCACCACACCAAACACCAAACCGATGGCACACCATTTCAAATTCCAATCGAACGTGAACGATTTCCAATAACGAACCAGCAGTCCGAGAACCACCAGTGTCTGGATCGGATAAATCCACTGCGCGACATCGCGTTTCCACCATGGTGCGTCCGGATGTTCCCAACCGATCAAACTATCTAGTAACTGCAGTACGATGAGAAACACCATGAACACCGCGAATGGCACGACGTGTGCCCTCGTCAGCCTATCTGGAGGTTTCGGATCGGTTTCCATCCAGAAAAATAGTTAGATTAAATTTTGGAAACGAAGCGTTGGATCGCGTCCATCGCCTTGCGCAGATCCTCCATACCGGTTGCATAACAGCAACGCAGGAAACCCTCACCGCTCGGACCGAACGCGCCACCGGGTACCGCAGCGACGCTTTCCGATTCCAATAAGCCCATCGCAAATCCCTTCGAACTCAATCCGGTCTTGCGAATATCTGGGAAAACATAAAACGCACCACCCGGAGTATGGCAATCTAGGCCGATCTCATTGAAACGTTTCACCAAGAAATCTCTGCGTTGATGATAGCTATCCCTCATCATCATCATTTGCGGCTCGCCGTTTTCCAAAGCCTCGATCGCTGCATTCTGACTCATGATAGGTGCACAGAGCATCGCGTATTGGTGGATTTTCATCATCGCCTCAATGATAGGTTGCGGTGCACAGGCATAACCCAAACGGAATCCGGTCATCGCGAAGGCTTTCGAGAAACCATGCATCAGAATCGTGCGCTCCTTCATTTCGGGCAACGATGCGATCGAAACATGTTTGATCCCATCATAACGCAGCTCACTGTAAATTTCATCAGTCATAACAATCAGATCATGCTCGATCGCCAGCTTTGCGATTCCCTCCAAATCTTCATTACTCGCCACCGCACCCGTAGGATTGGTTGGGAAATTCAACATCAGAATTCGACTCTTCGGTGTGATCACTTTTGCGAGCGCCTCTGGCTTGAGAGAAAACCCATCTTCTTTGGTCGTCTCCACCGAAACCGCAACTCCATGCGCCATTACGATACTGGGTGAATAGGAAACATAACAAGGCTCGTGATAGATCACTTCATCCCCCGGATTAATCAAGGCTCGCAGCGCGATATCGATCGCTTCTGAAACCCCCACCGTCACCAACACCTCTTTCGCAGGATCGTAATCCACACCGAAAAATCCAGAGACGTATTTGGAAATCGATTTCCGTAAACTCAACAAACCGAGGTTCGAGGTATAGGTCGTCTGACCTCTCTCCAAAGAATAAATCGCTGCTTCACGAATGTGCCATGGCGTCACAAAGTCCGGCTCGCCCACCCCCAACGAAATCACATCGTCCCGTCCTTGCACCAATTCAAAGAAATCACGAATCCCCGATCTCGGGATCGATGCCACGTGGCGCGCTATTTTCGCTGTATATTCCATATAAAAGTTCCGCCAACCGCGGGGGAAGAAGATCAAACCCTCCAACTCTCCCGCCGTCAATCTAAACACTTAGAGGGACGTGTCTAAGAGGGTTAGGATAAGCCCAATCCCTCCTTCTTCATTCAAAAATCAACAATCGTCATTCATCAATCGTAAATCAAAACGCCGCTTTAACACAATGGATTGATGATTGTTGAGGTTTGATTTTTGATTTAAAGAATCCCCCGCTCCACCCATCACCCACTCCCCCAGTCTTTTTCACCTCATTTTTAAGATTGCCAAACCACCCCATTGCTTACAATATCTCTGCGTTGACACGACGGTTGGCCGCTCTTGGAAATATCCACGGCAGTCATTTTAAGCGATCGCTCCCACGTCTCCACCCCTCTCTCCAGTTCGGGCGTTTTATTGGGAAATCATCAGGCTGAACCCGTCCAATCTCAGGCATCACCCGTAGATTTTCATATCACTGGCTATTGCGATCATCTTCCCTTTTCTCCCGTGGTTCAAAAATACCATCATATACCTTTTCCCAAAACATCGAACGAATGAGCAAAAAAAGCACCGCCGATTCATCAAAATCCTCAACTTCTAGCAAGGTGGCAAAACCTGCTAAAGCGGCTAAAAAAGTCGCCGTGAAAAAAAAACCCGCAACAAAAGCGGCTAAAAAAGTCGCCACGAAAGTTGCGAAGAAGACCGCCACGAAAGTCGCTAAAAAAGCCGCCACCAAAAAGGTCGCCACGAAAACAGCTAAAACAACCTTTGCGGAAGTGAAAGCCCCGACTGCTGTGCCACCGACCCCCGCAATCATCCAAGCAAGACCCATCGAGCCGATCGCCGCACCCAGGCCCATCGAGGCGCCCGTTTTCACTCCCCCACCTGCGGCGCACTCCGCCCAGTATACCAATCAGCATTCCGCTCCTTATTCCGCTCCTCCTTCAGAAAATAACGACGGCCCACGCATCGGTCGTGTCCCTGGCGGTGGCCCCACACAACAGCATCATCAATCGCCACGCGATGGAAGCAACGACGGCTCACAACAACGCGAGTCGCGCTCCAAAAAACGCCGCGACAAACGCAAACGTCGCCGCGAACAATTTGGCGAAAACGGAAATCGCAACGGAAACGATAACCCTCAGCGTCATGATAGGAACGATCGCCCACCTATCGAAGACCGCTCAGCCACTATACTAACCGGTCCCATTATCGAGACCAATGGCATCATCGAAATGACCCCGAAAGGTTATGCTTTCCTGCGCTTGCCTTCTACGAATTACGATCAGGCCAAAGACGATGTTTTCATCTCATCGGAATTGATCCGCAAACATTCCTTGCGGCACGCACAGTGGATCCACGGCACGTATCAAGATAGCAACCGCGGCCCACAACTCGTCGAGATCACATCTGTAAACGGTCAATCACCTGACGAAGCAGCCAAACTCCCGCACTTCGACGAACTCACCGCAATCAACCCAAACAAACGCATCGCTTTCGAAACCACTTCGGATCGCTACACCACCCGCGTGGTCGATATCGTCGCTCCCGTTGGACGTGGACAACGCGGTCTGATCGTTTCTCCTCCACGCTCAGGTAAAACCACCCTGCTCCTGCACATGGCAGAGGCCATTCGTGAAAAATATGACGAACAAATTCATCTAATGATTTTGTTAGTCGATGAGCGACCCGAAGAAGTCACCGAATTCCGCCGTGCTTTGCCAGGTGCGGAAATTTACGCCTCATCCAACGACGAAGCTTCGCGCAACCACACCCGTATCGCCGAACTCGCCATCGAACGCGCCAAACGCCTCGTCGAAGCTGGTAAAGATGTTTTCCTCCTCATGGATTCCATCACCCGTCTCGCCCGTGCCTACAACGGCGCGATGAGCAGCGGCAAAGGTGGACGCAACCGCGCCACAGGTTCCGGCGGTATAACCATCGGTGCACTCGAAGTTCCACGTCGACTCTTCGCAGCCGCCCGCAACACCCGTGAAGCTGGTTCCCTCACCATTCTCGCCACCGCACTCATCCAAACCAACTCCCGCGCCGACGAAGCCATCTTCATGGAGTTCAAAGGCACCGGAAACATGGAACTCGTGCTCGATCGAAAAATCGCCGAGTCCTACGTCTATCCTGCGGTCGACATCTTCAAATCCGGCACTCGCCGCGAGGAACTCCTCCTCGCCGAGCACATGCTGCATAAAATTCACCTCATCCGCCGCGGCCTCTCCGGCCACCGCCCTTACGAAGCCATGGAACGCCTACTCTACTTCGTTAAAAAATTCCCAAACAACCCTCAAATGTTGTTAGAAATCAAAGGCTAAACCACCAAAATTTCATTTAACTAGAAAACCGAAATTGAACCACTGATAAACACTGATGGACACTGATTTTGAAGAGTATTTAACAAAAAATGGATTCCCATTCCGTGGAATATCAATTCTGTGTACTCCGTGCATTCCGTGGTTTAATCCAACAAACTAACAGGTAAACTCTGAACCTAAGATTAGCCACCATCTTAAAATTCGTGTCATTCGTGAAATTCGTGGTTAAAAATCACCTACTCTAAACTTTTACACCCTTCCTGCCTTGAACAGTCACACTCTCTTCGTCGAAAAAAAATCCACCTTCGCCAACGAGGCCAGACACCTCCTCCACGATCTGCGCGAATCGCTCAACCTCCAGAACCTAGATTCCCTCCGCTTCCTCAATCGCTACGATGTCGAGGGTGTTTCTCAAGAAGCATTCTCCCAAGCCGCCTCATCCATCCTCTCTGAGCCACAAACCGATCTCATCAGCCGCGAGCTGAGCGTTTCCCCCGATGAAATCGCTTTCGCCTACGCCTACCTCCCCGGCCAATTCGACCAGCGCGCGGATTCCGCCGCTCAGTGCATCCAAATCCTAACAGGAAAAGATAAACCCACCGTTCACGCCTCCCAGATCATCATTCTCAAAGGCAAGATCTCCGACGATCAACTTTCCGAAATCAAATCCTACGTCATCAACGCCGTAGACTCGCATGAAGTCGTGGCGGCGGATTTTATCCGCCCAGCCAAAATCACACCTCCTTCAGATATTGAAATCCTCCATCATTTCCTCACCGACACTCCTGCGAAAATCCGCAAAGCCATGTCACTCGCCATGTCCAATGCCGATATCGCATTCACTCAGGATTATTTCAAAAACCAGGAAGGTCGACCCCCTACCCTCACAGAGATCCGCATGCTCGACACCTATTGGTCCGATCACTGCCGCCACACGACTTTCCTAACAGCCATCGAAGACATCAAGTTTGACGAAGGCTCGGAACTCATCAAAGAAACCTACCAAATCTACCGCGACGTCCGCAAAAAACTCAATCGAGATGACCGACCCGTCACCCTCATGGACATCGCCCTCATCGGCATGCGCGAGCTCAAAGCCTCCGGCGAACTGGACAATCTAGAAGTCTCCGAAGAAATCAACGCCGCCTCGATCGTCGTTCCGATTACTATCAACTATCAACCATCCACTATCAACCCATCCGAGCGTAGCGAAGAATGGCTGATTCAGTTTAAGAACGAAACCCACAACCACCCAACCGAAATCGAACCTTTCGGTGGTGCCGCAACCTGCTTGGGCGGATGCATCCGTGATCCTCTTTCGGGTCGCTCATACGTTTACCAAGCCATGCGCGTCACCGGCGCGGCGAATCCTCTAACACCTTTTTCCGAAACCCTTCCCGGCAAACTCCCGCAGAAAAAAATCTGCCAGATCGCTGCCAAAGGCTACTCATCTTATGGAAACCAGATCGGCCTCGCTACTGGGCAAGTCGCAGAAGTTTACCATCCGGGCTACGTCGCCAAACGTCTTGAAATCGGTGCTGTGGTGGCAGCAGCTCCACGCTCCAATGTTTTCCGCGGCACTCCCGCTCCCGGCGATGTCATCCTCCTCATCGGCGGACGTACGGGTCGTGATGGGGTCGGCGGCGCAACCGGATCTTCCAAAGAACACAACGATACAGCCCTCGAAAATTCAGCCGAAGTCCAGAAGGGCGACGCCCCAACCGAACGCAAAATCCAACGCCTGTTCCGCAATCCCGAACTCACTCGCAAAATCAAAATCTGTAACGACTTCGGTGCAGGCGGCGTCTCGGTCGCTATTGGCGAAATCGCACCATCCCTCATTATCAACCTCGATGCCGTCCCAAAAAAATACGACGGACTCGATGGCACCGAACTCGCCATTTCAGAATCCCAAGAACGCATGGCGGTTTGCGTCGATCCATCTGAAATCAATTTCTTCATCCGCGAAGCCGATAAAGAAAACCTGGAATGTATCCACGTCGCCGACGTCACCGATTCCGGCCGCTTGATCATGCACTGGCGCGGCAAAGAAATCGTCAACCTCAGCAGAGCCTTCCTAGACACCAACGGTGTCGTGCAATCCGCAAAAGTCCACGTAGCTGGGGATTCCAGCCCCAGTCCGTTAAGGGGGATTCCAGCCCCCTCTTCACTTTCCTCCCACCTCGCCAGCCTCAACATCGCCTCCCAAAAAGGTCTCGGCGAAATGTTCGACGGCTCAGTTGGAGCCAACACTGTCCTCTGGCCTTTTGGTGGCTCCCAGCAACTCACCCCACCCGATGCCATGGTGGCCAAGCTTCCTCTGTTAGAAGGTGAAACCGATGCCGCGACTTTCATGGCATGGGGCTTTGATCCCTACCTTTCCGAGCAATCCCCTTTCCACGGTGCCGCATATGCCGTCACGGAATCGGTCTGCAAAGCAGTCGCCGCTGGTGCTCGCCTCAGTGACGTTCGTCTGACTCTACAAGAATATTTCCCTCGCCTTGGTGAAGATCCAAAACGTTGGGGACTTCCTTTCGCCGCCCTGTTAGGTGCGTTCCGCGCTCAACACGAACTGCGCCTCGCTGCCATCGGCGGAAAAGATTCCATGTCCGGATCGTTCAACGAACTCGATGTGCCACCAACCCTCGTTTCCTTCGCACTCGCCCCAGGTCTCGCCTCTCTGGCTCTATCACCCGAGTTCAAGAAAACCAACTCCACGGTTTCCCTTCTTACAACTCCTATCCTTGCAAACGGGCTGCCCGATTTCGAAGCCCTCAAACAAAACGCCGAGTCGCTTTATAAACTCAACAAAGCCGGAAAAATCCTTTCCCTACACCACATCGGTGCCGCAGGCATCGCAGCAGCCCTAGCCAAATGCTGCTTCGGCAACCACATCGGCTTTAAAGGGAGCGCGGGCGTCCCGCCCGCATCTATATCCAGCCCGGCCTATTTTAGTTTCCTCATTGAGCATCATGAAGAACTTCCTTCATCCCTAGGGTCCACCATCATCGGCAACACCACCGAATCCCCCACCCTCACCCTTAACGGCGAAACCCATTCTCTAACCGATCTCCAATCCGCCTGGCAATCCACCCTAGAACCCATCTACCCAACACGGCCGGAGGCAGGATCGGAGATCGTAGATTGTGGATCGAAGATCGCGAATGCTCCGCTCTTTCCCCCTTCATCCACCATCCGCAATCCTCGATCCTCGATCTCAAGACCAACGGTCTTAATCCCAGCCTTTCCCGGCACCAACTCCGAATACGATTCCGCCCGTGCCTTCCAACGCGTCGGCGCTGAAACCCACATCGAAGTCTTCCGCAACCTTTCCGCCAAACACATCGAGGAATCCATCCATGCGCTTGCCGAAAAAATCAAAACCTCCCAGATCCTTTTCGTTCCCGGTGGTTTCTCCGCAGGTGACGAACCCGATGGCTCCGCGAAATTCATCGCCACCATCCTACGCAACCCACGCATTGCCGATGCGATTTCAGATCTGTTAGAAAACCGCGATGGCTTGATTCTCGGAATTTGCAACGGCTTCCAAGCCCTCATCAAAACCGGCCTGGTGCCCTACGGGCAGATCGTTGATCGAGGATCGAAGATCGAAGATTCCATCCAGAATCCACAATCTACTATCCACGATCCGTCGGTGCAGCCGACGTTGATCCACAACGACATCTCCCGCCACATTTCTCAATACGTCCAAACCCGTATCACCAACAACTCTTCTCCTTGGCTCGCTAATCAAGAAATCGGAACCATCCATACCGTCCCCGTTTCTCATGGCGAAGGTAAGTTCTACGCTCTAGCAAATGTCATCGCCGAGCTCGCCGCCAACGGTCAAATCGCCACTCAATACTGCGACCCCGATGGCAACCCGACCATGCAACATCCGTTCAACCCGAACGGCTCACTCCACGCCATCGAAGGCATCACCTCTCCATGCGGCCGAGTGCTCGGAAAAATGGCCCACTCCGAGCGCAACTCCCACAAGGTCGCAAAAAACATTCCCGGCACCAAAATCCAACCCATCTTCGCAGCAGGCGTGAGTTATTTTGCGTAGTATTAGATGTTGCGGGCTTGATTTACCACAGAGGGAAGAGAGAAAATAGAGGACACAGAGCCTGATCGGTTCAATTAATATACTCAGTGTCCTCCCATCTCTCCTCCGTGACTCTGTGATTAAATAAAGCCCGAACCACCTGAAACCCCCGCCGAATGTAATTATTGGCACAAATTATGCTTCATCTTTGGTTACATTGTGAATAGCTTCCTGTAGGCGCAAGATAGCGTCCTGCCAAATGGCCGAAGCTTCACTCTACCAGTCACTCTCCCAGTCTCAGACTCTAGCACCTCAAATGCGCAAGAGCTTGGAGATTCTGCAAGCGAGCACTCTGGAACTATCACAGCTTTTACGCCAAGCCTTGGAGACGAATCCTACTCTTGAGGATATCACCGAAATCGAGTCGCTCGACCAAGATCAGCCTGACGGCGAAGAAGCCGATTCTCTGGAATATTTAAACGAAACCGAGGACGATTGGCGGGATCAATCTATTCTCGACGGACGGAGCAATCAATGGACGCAAGAAGATGAAGAGCGCCGCCAGCGACTCTACGATAACATCGTCGCCCCCGAGAGCCTGCAACAACACCTCCAGCAACAACTCGATCTCGCACTCATCGATCCACCGATACGCACCGCAGCTCGGGAAATTTTAGGCTACATCAATGAACGCGGATTCTTGGATGATACCATCGATGTCATCTCGACCAAATCCAATTCATCCCTAAAAAATCTCAAAACCGCGCTTAAACTGATCCAAACCTTCGATCCCTCAGGCGTTGGCGCCTCAGGTATACCGGAATCACTGCTCATCCAACTCGAACGAGCCTCTGGAATAGAAACGATCGAATATAAAATTGTTAGAGATCATCTCGAAGACCTCGCCCGCAAACGTTATCCGCAAATCGCCAAAGCGCTCAATATCACCATCGATCGTGTGACCGATGCTGCATCAAACATTGGCCGACTCTCCCCCAACCCGGGTGGCGATTTTGAACCGACCGGCAACCCTTACATTCTTCCCGATGTGATCATCGAGAAAAACGACGATGGCAAATGGTCAGCGCGTCTAACAGGTGAGCATTTGCCAGCCCTGCGCATCAACGATTTTTACAAAGACATGATAGGAAAATCTGGTGTGGATGCAAAAGCACGCGCGTTTCTCCGCGATCAAATCCGTGATGGCCGAAGCTTGATCCGTTCGATTTCACTGCGCCAGGAAACCATCCTTGCAATCGCTCACAAGCTCATCGAACAACAAACCGATTTCCTAGAAAAAGGCCCTCGTCACTTGAGGCCGTTAACAATGAACAACATCGCCGATGAATTGCAACTCCACGCAACCACAGTCTCACGAGCTGTTGCAGGGAAATACATTCTCACCCCACAAGGCCTGATGGAAATGCGCGCCTTCTTCGCCACCGGATACCAAACCGATGGCGGAAATGAAGTTTCCAACGCCGGTGTCCGAGAAGCCATTCAGCAACTCATCGCACAAGAAAATCCTTCAAAACCCCTTTCAGACGACGCGATCACCAAAGCCCTCGGCAAACAAGGCATCACCATCGCACGCCGCACGGTCGCCAAATACCGCGAACAACTTAACATCCTGCCTTCGCACTTAAGAAAATCATTCTGATTTTCTAATCCAACAAATCAGGATAGCACTTCTTCGCGAGAGACATGCTCAGGTCCATGATATATTGTGATCTGGTTTGTTTCATCACTTCTTCTACCATCGCTTGGCACTCGCTGTATTTGAGTGAGCGAATGACTTGTCCAACTCTGGGAACAATTTTCGGAGAAACCGAAAGTTCTTCAACGCCCAAACCTAAGAGCAACGGCGTGAGGCGAATATCGCCAGCCATCTCTCCGCAGACTCCTGTCCAAATTCCATGAGCTTCACCCGCCTCGACCGTTTTCTTGATGAGTCGGATGACAGCTGGATGTGTTGGTTTGTAGAGATCCGCAACATGCGGATTCACGCGGTCGACCGCGACGGTGTATTGGATTAAATCATTGGTTCCAATCGAGAAGAAATCCACATTCGGTGCCAATAGATCTGCACAGACGGCAGCGGATGGCACTTCGATCATCACGCCGACAGGAATTTTATCGTTAAACGGAATCCCCTCTCTTGTTAGTTCATCCATGCAACGGTTGAGCATGTCACGAGCTTGGAGTAACTCGGATAATCCTGAAACAAGAGGAAACATCACCGCCAATTTGCCGTGTGCACTGGCACGTAAGATGGCGCGCAGCTGATCTCGGAACATCGCCGGCCTGGACAGTGAAACCCGTATTCCGCGCCAACCCAAGAAAGGGTTGGGCTCTGGCTCCGTTAGTGGTTCGATGGGTAGTTTATCTCCACCCGCATCCATGGTACGAATGATCACGATCTCACCA
The DNA here is from genome assembly GCA_044354135.1 of Luteolibacter sp. Taxonomy (GTDB): domain Bacteria; phylum Verrucomicrobiota; class Verrucomicrobiia; order Verrucomicrobiales; family Akkermansiaceae; genus Luteolibacter. The sequence continues at coordinate 11,125 of JBILAN010000014.1, read as the reverse complement.
GAAACCGCCTCAGCCACACGCTTGTATGCGTCTGCCTGTTCATTTTCATCCGGCATCTCAGAACCATTCAGCAACAAAAACTCGGTTCGATAAAGACCAACGCCTTTCGCCCCACTCTCCGTCAGCTCATGCAGCTCTTCTAAAAATTCAATGTTGGCAGATAATGAAATAACTCTGCCGTCCTTGGTATCCGTCGCTTCATCCTTACGAGCCGCCAACTCATCGCTCTGACGTTCTTTTTCTGCTGCCAGATTGATGTATTTTTCCAACGTCTCAATCGTCGGATTCAAAATCAGTTTACCTGAGTAACCATCGATCACCGCAGGAGTCAGCGCAGTGACCTGGATCACCGAAGCTTCCAAACCGACAACAGCAGGAATGCCGAATGAGCGTGCTAAAATCGCGGTATGAGAGTTAACGCTTCCCTGTTCTGTAGCAAAACCTAACAGCTGCCTGCGGTTCATCGATGCTGTGTCCGATGGCGATAGATCATACGCCAACAAGATGTGGTTTCCATCTGGTAGCTGATGAATACTTTCCTCATCGACCTTGAAATTTCTCAACACTCTCTGCGAGACGTCTTCGATATCCGCTGTGCGCTCACGGAGATATGCGTCGGGGATACGACGCATCGCTTCCAAAAAATTCTGCATCACTGCGTAAAACGCATACTCCGCATTTTGTTGCCGCTTTTCGATCGCCTGTAAAACACGCTCAATAAGCGACTTATCCTCCAACAACATCACGTGAGCTTCAAAAATTTCGCTCTCCGAATTTCCCGCCAAGGACTCGAGGCGCTCCTGCAAGTCTTTCAACTGCTTCTTGGTGATATTCACCGCCTCCTGAAATCTTTCCTGTTCCTCAGCTACCTGATCTTCATGGATCTCATAAATCTCCGGTGCTGAAAATCCACGCGCACTCACATGGATCGGACCCACCGCAATTCCAGGCGATGCCGGAATTCCAGCGAAGATCAGTTCTTCGGATTGTGCAGTCTTTCCCATTTGTTATTTCTGACCCCCAGCGTTTCCAATAAATCTCAAGAGGATTCAAGACCTATCTCTTATCTGTATAGAAGAATTGATATTCTATTACCCTTAAACTCCTTCGATTGACGATTGACGATTGCTGATTTTTGAATGAACCGGCCATTTCAGAGACACTTCTTCCAAATCAGAAATCAAACATCCTCAAAGCAGATTGAGCGCTAGCGAACCCAATAGAAATTGACGAAGTCCTTATCGATTGAACGGAGTGAAACGGAGTCAATCAAAAATCACCAATCAAACCATAATAGAAAAAGCCGCCTTCCGATTAAGGAAGACGGCTTATAAACAAACGTTTTTAATGCCTTACTTGGTTGGAACTTCAGAAATGGTCTTAAGAATACGCGAAGCGATCTGATACGGATCACCTTGTGAGTTCGGACGACGATCTTCGAGGTAACCTTTCCAATCATTATTTGCGAAGCTATGTGGGACACGGATGGATGATCCGCGGTCAGCAATACCCCATGTGAATTTATCGATGGACTGGGTCTCGTGAAGACCAGTCAAACGGAGATGGTTGTCTGGTCCGTAAACCGCAACGTGCTCTTCCATGTTTTTGCCAAATTGTGCCATGAGTGCATCGAAATACGCCTTACCGCCGACTTCACGGAGGTGTTTGGTGGAGAAGTTCGCGTGCATACCGGAACCGTTCCAGTCACCTTTGATAGGTTTGCAGTGATACTCGATGTCGATACCGTATTTCTCACAAAGGCGGTTCAGGATGTAACGAGCGACCCAAATTTGGTCAGCTGCGTTTTTGGAACCTTTACCGAAGATTTGGAATTCCCACTGACCTTTAGCAACCTCGGCGTTGATACCTTCGTGGTTGATACCTGCATCGAGGCAGAGGTCGAGGTGTTCCTCAACGATTTGGCGAGCAATATCACCAACGGCTTTGTAGCCAGCGCCGCAATAGTATGGGCCTTGTGGTGCTGGATAACCATCAACTGGGAAGCCAAGTGGCTTGCCATCTTGATACATGAAATATTCCTGCTCAAAACCGAACCATGCATCTGGATCGTCCAAGATGGTGGCACGGGAGTTCGATGGGTGTGGCGTACCATCTGGCATCATAACCTCGCACATGACGAGAGCGCCATTTTTACGGGTGCTGTCAGGATAGACGGCTACCGGTTTAAGCATACAATCCGAACTGCCGCCCGGTGCTTGTTGAGTTGAGGAACCGTCAAATCCCCATAATGGAAGCTCTTCAAGCTTAGGGAAGCTTGCGAAGTCCTTGACTTGGGTTTTGCTGCGTAGGTTCGGCACGGGCGTGTAGCCGTCGAGCCAGATGTATTCCAGTTTGTATTTGGCCATGTGTTATTGTTTCTGTGTTCGTGGTTAGCGATTGATTTTTCAGTGAAGCGCGATGAAAAAATCATTCATCCTCTCCACCGTCGAGCAAAAATAAAGCAATTCACGTGCCAGCCAACCTGAAATCCGCAGTCGAAACTGCAGATTTCAGGAGTTATTGGTTAAACGTTATCCTAGAAACAGAAATGGAACCACAATGGGAGCGAAGCGGACATAGACGAACACAAAAATTAAATCTCTTCGTCAAATGGACACAGATAGACACGGATAATCTAAGAGTTATGAATTTTTTCAGTCTCACCTTTTAGGTGAATGAAGAATTCTTGCTAATCCTCTTAGCATCAGTGTTTATCCGCGTTTATTTGCCGGAAAGATTCAGAACAGTCAGTCCGGCCATCTCCGCTGCGCTTCGATTGTGGTTCATTTTCCTCTTTAGGGTTATGAGTTATTGGAGGATTTTGCATGTTCAAGTTGAATTTTGAATGCACTCGATGAGCGAAGCGCCGAGCCATGAAAAATACTCAAAAAGCGAATTTATACCTAATAACTAATAACCCATATCGAATAACCACCTAAAATCAGTAGTGCTAACTGCTGATTTTAGGTTAATTTGAGCTTTAAGATTTGGGATTTGAAATTTACAATCCATCTCCGTGAACCTCCTTCTACGCAACGCTCGCATCGCCTCTGAATCTTCACCCGACCTCGTTTCAGCCGATGTTCTCATCATCGATGGGGTGATACAGCAAGTAGCCAAAGGAATCACTGGAGCGGACAACGCAAAAGTCATCGACTGCAAAAACCAGATCCTCTGCCCCGCCTTTTTCGACGCCCACGTCCACCTACGCGAGCCCGGCCAGGAGCATAAGGAAAACATCGCAACCGGCTCCGAATCAGCCATCAACGGCGGGATCACTGGCCTCGTGATGATGCCAAACACATCTCCCTCACTCGATTCCGGCGCAGCCGTCACAGCCGTTCTCGAATCCGGAAAGCGCAACTCCCGCATCCCCATCTACACCTCTGCCTGCGTGTCAAAAGGGCGCGAAGGAAAAGAAATGGCAGGCATCGATGGCATTCGCGCCGCCGGCGTGAGAATGCTCACCGACGATGGTGAAACTACCCTGAACCCTACCCTCCTCTACCGCACCATGCAATACGCCACGGAGTTCGGCATGTTCTTCGCATCCCACTGCGAAGTCCCCGAGCTCGCCGGCCCGCGCGCCCTCAACGACGGACCTACCGCCTACAAACTCGGCATCGCCGGCTCCCCTGCCTGTGCGGAGGAAATCATCATCGATCGCGACATCCGACTCGCCCACGCCACCGGTGCCCACATCCACATCCAACACGTTTCCTCAAAAATGGGCATGGAAACCATCCGCTGGTGGAAATCCCGCGGCGATGTTAAAGTCACTGCTGAAGTCGCCCCTCACCACCTCCTCTTCACGGACGAGGACATCGGCAACTTCGATACCCATTACAAAATGAATCCGCCCCTGCGCACCAAGGCGGATAACGAAGCGTTGTTAGAAGGATTGCTCGACGGCACCTTCGACCTGATCGCCACGGATCACGCCCCACACAGTCCCTTCGAAAAATCCCAGGATTTCATCTCCGCACCGAACGGCATCACCGGCCTCGATACCGCGGTCGTTTCACTCTACCACTACTTCATCAAAGAAGGAAAATTCGGCTGGGATACCTTGGTGAAAAAATACTCTGCCGAACCCCGCCGCCTGATGTCGCTCGACGTCCCTACCATAGCCGAAGGTCAGACCGCCAACCTCACCCTCTTCAACACCGAAGCCACCTCCACCTTCACCAAAGACTTCATGAAGTCCAGATCACAGAACACACCGTTCTTGAACAAAACCCTGCAAGGCAGAATCGACCTGGTGGTACTAGGAGATAAGATTCTGCTAGAAAGGTAGTAGCTGCGGCGTCTCGCCGCAGACCGTTCGAGGAGCGTCTCGCTCCTCTCTTTGAGCATGATCCAAGTATCCGAAAGGCACCAGACGCGCATTTCCCACAGCACAAACGAAACCCGAGTTTGGGGCATCATTTTCTTAGCGATGGGACTCTTCTTTTTATACTGCGCATATAGCCGACAACGTGATAGAAAAATGAAATAGATCAGCGCCAAATGGAAACCTACCCCGTCACTTGCCCGACCTGTTTTGAGACTTTCGAAATCGCCATCCCGCCAGAATCCGAGATGCCAACCGAATACGATTACGACTGCGAGGTTTGCTGCCGACCTATGTTGATCATTCTGAATTCCTCAGATGATATATACGCGCAGTCGCTAGCAGATTGAGGTAATTTGTTCCTGGTTCTTAGTTCCTGGTTCTTAGTTCCTGACTCCTATGAAATCAATCGATGGCTACTTCGAAGCGAAAATGATTTTGTAAGCGTGATCCTCTGCGATCGAACGCGAGCGCAGCCCAAGCTCCCGCAAATGGGCTTCATAAGGAAGCTGGCGGTTCGCCACAAGGTGCAATGTTCCGTTACGTTTCAGCGCTGCAGCGGCGACAGTTAAAAACGCATTACCCAAATCCACGTCCTTGGACTGTGCGGTATGGAACGGTGGATTCATGATGATGTGATCATAAATATCCGGCAATCCGGTGGTCACATCATGCCAATGAAAACGGGCATTCCCTGAAACATTTTTGCGTGCGCAATCCAGAGCCCGCGCATCGGCTTCGAATAAATCGATCTGTGAGATGTTCGGAGATTTTTCCAATGCCACGGAACTAAGAAAACCCCAACCCGCGCCGAGATCCGCGACGTCTCCGCGCAGCGAGACTGGCATGTGTGCAGCTAGCAAGAGAGAACCGGGATCGATGTGTTTCGCACTGAACACTCCTGGCTGGGTGATGAAAGAAGTTTCAGGGATCGTCTGCGGCTCAGCCAAATTTTGCCACTCTGTCAGAATCTGCGCATTCCATGGCGATTTGTTAGAAACCCCGAAAGCACGGCATTTGTGTTTCGATACGGAAAATAGAAGTGGTGTTGCATTTCCCAGTTCTTTTTCAAATCTCGCCGCTCCAGCCGTGTTTGCCATCGCAGTGATGAAAACTCCACCCTCCGCCAGGCAACGATGCGCCATTGCAAATCCAGCCAATGTCTCTTCTTTGCTCTTCCCCGGCAAAAACAACACAGTCGAAAATCGACCCGTGGGATTTTCAGTCAATACCATACCCGCCCGCTCACAAGCATTCGCCAACGGTTTGAGCGGTTGCCATGCGGTGAGAGTTGGTAAATCAGGTTGAGGCTCGGCACCGAGAAATAAAACGTTCTCATTCCCAACCCGGTGCTCTGCAAGTGCAAGAACCAATGTCTCTAGCGCCGGATTCATTGTGAACTTGTGAATGTTAATCCCAATTTCTCCAACTCTTCCTCAATGATTTTTTCGCATTCAACAATCTGATTCACACGTCGCACCTTCGCCTCTTCAGCCAGTTGCTCCAAGGCATCGATGTCATAAAGATAGACCTCTTCAATCTCTCCTACCGAATGCTCGATGTCACGTGGCACCGCGATATCGATCATGAACAAAGGCCGATACTTTCTCGCACGCCTTAGCGATTCCACTTCCTCTCGATGAATAATCGTATGCGGGGCTCCCGTCGATGAAATGACCACATCCACATTTTTAAGCTCAACCAACCATTCATCGAATCTCACTGCCCGACCTCCCATTTCATTGGCAAGTTCCACAGCGCGATCATGGGTCCGATTTGCAACGATGATCGATTTCGCCCCACGGGAAACCAATGCCTGCGCAGTCAACCGACTCATCTCCCCTGCTCCCAGCACCATCACTTCGCTGTCTTTCAAATGTCCGAAAATCTTTTCTGCTAACTCCACCGCCACGTTTCCTATCGAGGTCGATCCCTCTTGAATCGATGTCTGGGTGCGGACTTTTTTGCCCACGCTGAACGCTTTCTGGAACAGCTTGTTCAGCATTGGCCCGGTCGCCCCCGCTTCATGCGCGGCTTGATAGGCTTGTTTGACCTGACCGAAAATTTCCGTCTCACCCAACAACATCGAATCCAAACCGCTGACAACTTTGCACAAATGCCGGGCCGCGTCGCGTTGTTGATAATGATAGAACGGCTCCTCGTGACCGTGGATTTTGTCTAACAGGGCATGTTGTAAATTTGTCAGAGCTACCGAGGCGTTATCAGCAACCAAATAAAACTCGGTACGGTTGCAGGTGGAAACGACTACACCTTCGGGCGCACCAGCCATTTCTAACAAGTGCTGAGCTGCTTCGCCAAGCTTGGTCGTGCCCACAGCGAAGCGCTCGCGAACCTCAACAGGCGCGGTCTTATGATTCACTCCCAAGCAAACGAGTTCCATTTAGACGAATGCAAAAACTCCGAGTGAAAGGACGAATAGTGCGACTGCACCCAGCGCAAACCGCCGTCCTGTTATACCCCTCACCCGTTTGGTGACCATTAAAACAACATACCCCAACCAAACCCCCACCGCAGCGATCAGATGCGCCATCGCATCCTTACCCAGCGGCATCAACACCCCGGCAACGACGCCTACTGTCAACAACAGCATCCCCAACCAAAGCAATCTCTCCAAAGAAACCAACAGCTCCCGCACTGGCGGTAAATTCCGAAACAAGCCGCTTTTCAAATGATGCTCTTTCAATTGTTTATCCAACACCAAGAACATCACTCCCGCCACCGCCGCCAACGCCAGTGCTCCATACGCAAGAACCGACATCGCGGAATGGGTTTCTCCCCAGAACGTTGTGTTCATCACCTTTTCCGGATTCGAAACCAAGCGCCCGGGCAGCAACGCGAATCCTTGGAAAATCACCACCACCGGAGCGGTGAATACCCCTAACAAAGAAATCCGATACACTGGCCCTACTAACAAGTAAAACAAGGTCAGCGACCACGCCAAGAATACCGATATCTCACCGATACTCCGCAACGGGCAAGCCCCACGCATTTCACCCCGCACCACGAGATAACCCATCTGACAGACTATCACCGCTATCATCCAAAAAATCGTCCAACGACTCATGTTGCCGTGGCGTAAAATCAACAACCCACGCAACCCTGCCACAGCGGCGAGCAAGGTTGAAGCGATCAAAAACCAACGGTCCATGCCCTTCAATCGCCTCTCAGCCCAGAACTTGCAAGTCTAGGCTTAGAAGATGAAAAAGATAAGTCCTATAGGTCATATGGGACTTATGAGTTATATCCCTGAAACTTCTCATTTCCCATATGAAAATTCATGCTAACCTCCGCGCATGACAGAAGAAATCGAGACTCCTCTCTGGAAAGGAACCCCATCCCAATGGTTGAACATAGGCCCGTTCAGTTTGGCTCTATTGCTATCCGCGGGCATCGCCGTCGGAGGTATCTTTTCTCCTCCTGCCTTTGCTGGATTGATCCTCCCACTGGTCTGGATGATCTGGCGCTTCCTCGTCATCCGTTGTGAAATTTTCGAACTCACCTCACAACGCCTCAGAATCAGCCATGGCGTTTTCAACCAAAAAATCGACGAGATCGAGCTTTACCGGGTCAAAGATGTCTTGGTTGAGAGAAAATGGTGGATGCGTATCTTTGGACTTGGCTCGTTGCATCTGGAAACCTCGGATCGCTCACTGCCACAAGTTACCATTCCTGCAATTTCTGATGCGATAGGTCTTCGTGAAATTTTACGCAAAGAAGTGGAAGCTGTCCGCGATAAAAAACGGGTGCGCGAGTTGGATTTCGAGGACAACAACGAAGAGGTTTTATCCTAACAAGCTGTCTGAAAAATCAAGAAAAATGAATTTCAACCGCAGACACAGAGAGCACAGAGAGCACAGAGCCGTTCTTTGGATATCTGGGTTTGGAACCGGCACCTCTGTGTTCTCTGAGTCTCTGTGGTGGAGACTCTTCCATCCAGTAGCGGGCGAAAAGACGCGTTTTGGAATATTCAGACAGTTTCTAACAGATTCCCACCCGCTTCAACCACTTCTCCCTGCGGAACCAGGTTTCCTGACGCTTCGCATACTGACGCGTTGCGAACACAATCAACTCCTCGCATGCCTCGCGAGAAATTTCTCCAGCAAGCAATTGCCGTATCTCTTTCACACCGATGGCTTTCTCCCAGTTGCCGCGGACGCCCGCAAATGCAGCAACTTCTTCAATCGCTCCCTGATCCAGCATCTGTTTGGTTCTCTGCGCGATGCGTTGATGCAAATCCGCACGCTCGCGTATCAACCAAACTCCTTTGAGCGACTTCTCCAACTCCTGCGTCTTCCTCTCCCAACCATCACGCAACTCGGAAACTTTTTCACCCGTGAGTCGGCAGATTTCCAATGAACGCGAAACATAACGTTTGTTACCCCGATTCACCTGCCCCGCCTCCACGGGATCGATGGCTTCGAGCTCTTCTAACAACTCTTCCAAGCTTCGCACCTCCATTTCCGCACGGAGTTTTTCGTCACCCTTCGGCAACGGCGATGGCCCGTGAGTGAGAAATTTCAAATACAAGCCGGAGCCACCCACCACGATAGGTATTTTCCCTCGCGATTGAATTTCGGAAATCACCGGCATCACCATCTCGAAATACCGACCTGCATCACAGTGCTCCGCCGGTTCCAACACGCCAAACAAATGATGCGGAAATCCATTTTTCTCCTCATCACTTGGCGCCGCGCTCAAAATTTCAATCCCACGAAAAAGCTGAAACGCATCGCCATTCACGATCTCACCGTCCAATTCCGCCGCCATCCGCAAGGCGTAGGCGGTCTTACCGGACGCAGTCGCCCCGCAAACAAACAGGGGCGCAAAGGTTTCGGACATGCCTTCTTGAAGCAGCACTGGATCGAAGTCGAAAGTCTAAAAGTCTGAAAGTCTTATCCAGAACCGCATTTGAAGAGTCGAAGGTCTAAAAGTCTGAAGGTTTATGCCAGAACCGCTGGTGCGGTTGGATAAAATAGACCTTTATACTTTCAGACCTTAAGACTTTAAGACCACAATCCCGCTATGGGAATCCCCTTCGACAACACCTACGCCCAACTCCCAAAGCGCTTCTTTTCCAGGCAACAGCCCACACCAGCTCCTAAACCTGATTTGATTCGCACCAACCTCGCTTTGGCAGCAGAACTCGGGATAACTCCTGAATGGCTTTCCTCCCCTACCGCTCTCGCAACCTTTTCCGGAAACGAAATCCCAACTGGTGCGGAGCCCATCGCCCAAGCCTACGCCGGCCACCAGTTCGGTGGCTTCGTCCCCCAACTCGGCGATGGTCGCGCGATTCTGCTCGGCGAAGTCATCGACATCCATGGCAAGCGCCGCGATATTCAACTCAAAGGCTCCGGCCGTACGGTGTTTTCGCGTGGAGGCGATGGAAAATCAGCCCTAGGTCCCGTATTGCGCGAGTATCTCGTCAGCGAAGCGATGCACGCATACGGCGTCCCAACCACCCGCGCACTCGCCGCAGTTTTCACCGGAGAAATCGTCGAACGAGAAGAACCCGCACCGGGTGGCATGTTCACCCGCGTCGCAGCCAGCCACATCCGGGTCGGTACATTTCAATATTTTGCTGCCCGCCAAGATACCGAAGCGATCCAAATTCTAACAGATCACTGCATCTCCCGCAATTACCCGGAGGCGGCAGATGCGTATAATCCGGCGCTCGCCTTTCTTGAACACGTCATCCGCGCTCAAGCCTCACTCATCGCAAAATGGTTGCCGCTCGGTTTCATCCACGGCGTGATGAACACCGACAACTGCGCAATCTCCGGCGAAACCATCGATTACGGCCCGTGCGCGTTTATGGACACCTTTCATCCCGACAAAGTTTTCAGCTTCATCGATCGCAACGGCCGTTACGCATGGGGCAACCAACCTACCATCGCGCATTGGAATCTAACAAGACTCGCGGAAACCCTGCTTCCCGTCATAGATCCCTCACCTGAGCGCGCCAAGGAACTCGCCAGCACTGCGTTGAATCAATTCATCGATCATTTCCAACCCGCCTACCTTAATCAATTCCGCGAAAAACTCGGGCTGTCCACCGATGCCGATCTCGAAGCCAGCGCCGCTTTCATCAAATCCACCCTCGGCGCGCTCGCTCAGAACCAAGTCGATTTCACCCTGTTCTTCCGCCACCTCACCTTGCTCGCGGCCGATGACACGCGCGCGGATTTGGCAACGCTTTTCTCAGATCTCCAAGCCGCCGAAACATGGATTCAGCAATGGAAAACTCTCCAAAAGCCAGACGATCATCTCACCAAGATGAAATCCACCAACCCCATCCTCATCCCGCGCAACCACCGCATCGAAGAAGCCATTCAAGCTGCTTACCAAAATGATTTTTCCTTATTTCATCGCTTGGCCGATGCTCTAGCGAAACCGTTCGAGGAGAATCCTGAGTTTGCAGATTTGGAACTCGCGCCGCTTCCTGAGCAATGTGTGAAAAATACGTTTTGCGGAACGTAGTTTCAACTAAAGCGGAGACGTCCCCATGCAAGCAGGATAACCTGCGCAGCCCCAAAACTGACTCCCGGGATTTTTTCCACCTTTAGCAGTGCGTAAGGACATGAGGCCGCCACAGAGTCTGCACATGGGAATCTTTTTCAGATCGGTCTGATCAGACTGATCCATCCGATCAGACTGATCTTTCTTTCTCCGCTCCGCCATGCGTGCCGTGGCTAGCTGCTCAGAGTAACCACCGCCCTCCACAAAGGCTGCCTCCAAAGCGGCAATCTGACGATCCAGAAGAAAGTTCGC
>JBILAN010000132.1:0-4296 GCA_044354135.1 Luteolibacter sp. | reverse complement strand
GAACTTTTATTGGTTTTTAAAGGAGTGTGAATGGCGCTTCAACGGAGGAGACCACAAAAAGCTACTAAACCAGCTTAAACATTGGTATAAAGAGTCACACCACTAGTCCTTAGCTAGTACAGCCCCATATCTTAAATATCCAATATCCAATATCCATTCACCCAATATCCCTATTCATTCCTTCAACACCTCAGGCATCTTTTTCTGGAATTTCTCCAAGCGGGGAATCGACACCCCTCTGATGTAAGGATGGTTCGGATTGTTTTTTTCGTAATCCTGATGATAGGCCTCACCCAGCCAAAATTTCTGAAACGGATAGACTTCTGCCGCAACCTCTTTGGGTGCGATTTTCTTGTTCAATGCCGCGATTTTCTCATCGATGATTTTTTTCTGTTCTGCGTTTTGATAGAAAATGATCGATCGATATTGAGAACCTTTATCCACGCCTTGGCCGTTGACTTGGGTCACATCTTGGGAGGCGAAATAAACATCCACCAAAGTAGCGAAGTTGACCACTTTGGGATCATAGATAATTTCGACTGCCTCAGCATGACCCGTGGTGCCGGTGTTACTTGATTGATAAGTTGGGTTCTCAGTGTGACCGCCAGAATACCCTGAGATAGATTCTTTCACTCCCTTGACGCTCTCGTAACTTGCCTCCACGCACCAAAAACATCCGCTCGCGAAATACGCCTTTGCCAATCCATTTTCTAACGGAACTTCGACTGGCTTCAGTTCCTGCATTTTCTTTTCCAATGTGCGATCGGTTTTTTCTCCGCCTGCTGCTTTCTCTTGGCTGCAACCGCTAGAAATCATCAACGCGGATAAGATCGTTGTGAGAAGATATGATTTTTTCATGATGGTTCGTTTAACTAGGAGTATTCGCGGAAGGTCTTATTCCGAGGTTTCTTAAAGCAGATATCTTGCAGCTTGCTCGACGTCTTTGTCACCGCGACCCGAAAGGTTAATGACTACGATGTCGGATTTCGGCAATGAGCCTGCGACTTTTGAAACGTAGGCCACAGCGTGTGAGCTTTCCAATGCCGGGATGATTCCCTCGGTATGCGCGAGCTCTTTGAAAGCGGCGAGTGCTTCGTCGTCGGTTGCGTAAGTGTATTCGACCCGGCCTTCGGACTGCAAAAACGCATGCTCAGGCCCGATCGCGGCATAATCAAGTCCCGCGGAAACGGAATGCGTAAGCTCGATCTGGCCGTCATCGTTTGCCAGCAACCAGGTTTTTGTGCCTTGTAGGACACCGAGTTTACCGCCTTGGAAACGCGCGGCGTGGCGCTCGGGAATGATTCCGTCGCCGCCGGCTTCGACACCGACCATACGCACATGTTCGTCACCGAGAAACGGATGGAACAAACCGATCGCATTCGATCCGCCGCCAACGCATGCGACCAAAAGATCCGGCAAGCGACCTTCGCGTTCCAAAATCTGCTCGCGAGCCTCAACACCGATCACCCGATGAAAATCTCTAACAATCATCGGAAATGGATGAGAACCCAACGCCGACCCGATGATGTAATGGGTGTTTTCCACCGAAGCCACCCAGTCGCGCATCGCTTCGTTGACGGCTTCTTTCAAGGTCGCTTGTCCGGCCGTCACCGCACGCACTTCCGCGCCCATCAGGCGCATCCGCGCGACGTTGAGCGCCTGGCGTTCCATATCGACCTTGCCCATGTAAACCACGCATTCCATCCCGAAACGCGCGCAAACCGTAGCCGCCGCCACGCCGTGCTGACCCGCTCCAGTTTCAGCGATGATGCGGGTTTTTCCGAGACGCTTGGCTAACAGAATCTGGCCGAGCGCGTTGTTGATCTTGTGGGCTCCGGTATGCAGCAAATCCTCACGCTTGAGATAAATTTTCGCCCCACCGAGTTTTTCAGTCCACCGCTCAGCGAAATACAGCGGAGTCGGGCGGCCGACGTAGTTTTTCAAAAGATCATCCAACTCGACCTGGAACGCGGGATCGGCTCTCGCGTCTTCATACGCTTTCGCCAGATCTTGAAGCGGAGTCATCAGGGTTTCAGGGACAAACATCCCACCGAACTGGCCGAAGTGGCCTTTTGAATCAGGTAATGTAGCAGTCGAACTCATGGTAATTTCCAGGTGGTTTTCAATTTCTCGTATTCCGCGCGCGGCAATAGGACGTAGAGCGGACGCTGCCCCGGGTCAACTGCTGCGATCAATTCCCGCAGTTTGTTTTCCTGCATGGTCGTGCAGCCCGCCGAGGCCGCAGCGCCCTCGCGCCGCCAAATATGAAAGAAAATCGACGATCCCCCGCCCGCCACCACATTGGGATGGGCATTATGCGCAATAAACATTTTTAACGAATGCGGGTAATCATTCTGCAACATCTGCGCGTTTTTCTCCCATTCTGTCCTGGGCTCGTGATCCAAGATTAGGAACTGATTGTATGATTTCGACATCGGATCCTCGACCCACAAATCCCGTGTGGTCACCCGATGGTAAAAGGTTTTGGGGTGTTTTTTTACGCTTTTATGAGTCCCCCAAACGCCCCCGAGATCAAAAACGCCCGCCGGCGAGCGATCGTCGCCCTCCTTTTTCAAATCCGCTCCGGCCGGATTCGGATGCAGACCGCGCCCCCACACCAAACCTTTTGATCCCAGACGGCCTTTCCATGCCTCCCCCACCTGCTGCCATTTTCCATCTCTCTTCTCGTAATAAGTCAGAGTCACATGCGAGCTGTCCCAACCCTGGGAAATCCCCACCACACATTGGGTCGATTTTTCAGGCAGCTCGAAGGCGGATACATTCATCAGCCCCAGCACATAACAAACGATCAACCCATATCTCATGCTGCCACTATGCCGCATAATGATGGATTCTCAATTCCGATTTTTGGTGGATGGGTTAAAAACGCAGTAAGAGTGGTTCGGGCTTTTTTCAAAACGGAGGGAGGGAGATAACGGAGGACACGGAGGCATGAAATGCCAATTAGCGTTCATCTACCACACCATCTTTGCTTATGGATTCGGCATCAGTAATAAAATTGGCGATTTCCACGGTCTCATTTTTCGGCTCAGTCTGCCATTTTAGTTCTATTTCAAAATCGGAAATTCGGCCAACTGACGGCCAGTGACCGTAAATATCCTCCCGCGAAGCGTGACGCGTGCCGAAGTCTGCTTCATAAGCATAATAGCTCTTTAAATCCGGATGCAGACAGATCAGCACATACTGATAATTTGGAGATGCATCTGACATATTTTCGTAAATCAATGCAGTCCATCCCGAGGGACTCCAAATGACATCATGTTCAACCGGCAAGCCTGGCACGTTCTTTACAGTTTTCGCGTCAATGATGCTCTTAACCTGACCTAACTCAGCGCCGTCCTTCGTTAAAATTCGATAGAGCGGCTTTCCATTCGTATCTTTTGAAATGAAAGACAGGGAGACATTCCCATTGGGCGATTTGAAGATTTTATTTCTTGATGCGCAACTGGTTAAAAACAGAGCAAGTATCAGAATGATGTATCGCATGATATTTTAATAGTAAGCTGTCATCAGAGTATTCAGTCGTTATCGTCAATTCACTACGAAACCCCCTCCACCACACCCCCACCTAACAATCTCCCACCATCATAAAATGCCATGATCTGCCCTGCCACCAGCGCTCGCTGCGGTTTATCGAAGATCAATTTCACGCGTCCGTCATCCAGCGTTTCCAACTTCGCGGTTTCGGCTTTGGCACGATAACGCGGTTGGGCTTCCACCCGTTTCAGCGATGGAATCGACTCATTGATCGATGAAATCGTGCCCACCACACATTCTGTTAGATAAAGCCCTTCCGTATCTTCCCTGTCCCAGCCGATCATCAACTGATTCTCAGCCGCCCGTTTCCCGACCACCACATAAGCCATCCCCTCTTTCGGCGATGCCACCCCGTGGCCTTTGCGCTGACCTATCGTGTAAAAATGCAGTCCGCGATGTTGCCCCATCACCCGACCCGCCGTATCGACGATATCGCCCGGCTTATCCGGTAAATAATGCGCGAGGAAATCGCTCATTTTCACCTGCCCGAGAAAACAAATTCCCTGGGAATCTTTTTTCTCCGATACCGGCAGATTGAAGCGACGCGCCACCTCACGCACCTCCGGCTTCAACATTTCTCCTGTCGGGAAACGCGCGTGCTCAACTTGCCGCGATGTCATTAGAGATAAAAAGTAGCTCTGGTCTTTGTTAGGATCCGCCCCACGCAAAATTGCTGCCTGACCATTTGTTAGAATCCGCCTGCGTGCGTAGTGCCCTGTCCCAACTGCCTCGAATCCC
>JBILAN010000067.1:0-14221 GCA_044354135.1 Luteolibacter sp. | reverse complement strand
CCTGGGCCGACGGCCACTCGGGAGTCCCACAAGAGATCTGGGAGTCCAGCTACCAGCTCGGTGTGAACATCATCCACTACGCTCATTCCGAATATAACAAATGGCTCGAAAACACCAAAGAATGACAACCCTAAAATGAAGAAATTCAACCACAGAGGCAGAGATGAAAAGGGAGGACATAGGGAAAAAGTTTCAGGTATCAGACAATTTGATTTCCACCTCTGTGTTCACATTCTCCCCCTGCTTCTCAGTGGTAAAAACAAGCCCTATCCCGCAATCCGCTCACGATCCGCATCATGACCTTTCACCTTCCAAAACTCTTAGCCCCTTGCCTGCTTCTACTCATGGGTAGTGCGCTGGCGGAACTTTCCCCGTTGGAGCGAATCCCCGTCGCGACCTTTGAGAAAATGAGGGAAGTCGAGCGCTACCAAATACGGATCGCCGAGAAACATTACACCGACGGCGATTTCAAAACCGCCCTCGCTGAGTTTGAGAAATTTCTCACCCTCTACGAGAAAAGCCCCGGAGCCCCATACGCGCAACTCATGTGGAGCCACTCCATGATGCATCTCAAAAAACCCAAAACAGCGCTGCGTGATGGCTTCCAATCTGTCATCGACTACTGGCCAGATTCGGAAGAAGCCACGATAGCTGCTTACTGCATCGCTGATGCATACCGCACGATGGGTGAGGTCAAAGACGCACAAAAAGCCTTTCGCTTTCTGATCAAAGAATACCCAACCCACGAGATCGCGATCCGCTCTCGCCTTGACCTCCTCCATTACGCCCGCCTTCAGAAAGATGAAGTCGAACAACTCTCCATTCTTAACGATCTCACCTACACGGTGGAGCGCAACGAGAAATCAAAAACCGCCTGCGCAGAAGCCAGCCGCGAACTCGGCCAGATCCACTTTTTTGCCCAAAATTTCAGCGGAGGGAAAAAGGCACTCGCGACCACCTACCAAGGCGATGCACTTTTTGATGCAGTTTATGATATGTCGGCAAAGACAGTGGGTCATCTACTCGGAAAACCAGAAACCCGCACCGCTGCTCTTAAGCTAGGTGACCAGCTCCTCAACGAACTCCGCGTCGAGTCCGCACGCCGCCCTAATATTGAAAAAGAATTGCTATACCGGGCAGTCGGACTCAACGGCACGCTCGGCCGCCCCTCCGAGATCTGGAAAATCTATACAGAGATCGGCGAGCGCTTTGGCCGTGACGACGGATTACTAGCGAAAATGGCTGAATGGTATAAGTCCCGTGACAAACGCCCCGAGGCACGGCGCATCTATAGCGAGTTCAAGGATCAGGTCGCGGGGCTGAAAAGCATCGCTGGCATGGATCTGGAGGAAGGGAAGATTAAAGAAGCCATGGAGGTTTACCGCAAGCTGATCACGGTCGATGGAGACCATGCTGACGATTACCTCTGGTCCATCGCCTCATGTTACGAAAAACTTTCTGATTGGAAAAAGGCCATCGCCACCTACCGCCAAGTTGATCGTTTTCCAGAAAATAACTTCAGCATGGCAAGCTGCCACCGCCGACTCAAAGAACACGACGAGGCCATCCTGCTCTATAACCAAATCAAGGTCGTTGATAAGGCCGCGGCCGAGGCCACTCTCCAAATCGGCTTCACCTACGAAGAGGCTAATCAAAAAGAAAAAGCGATCCGCACTTTCCAGCTAACCTGTAAGCGCTACCCCAAGGCTGAACAAGCAAGCAAAGCTCACGCTCACCTTCAAAATAAATACAATATCAACGTGACCCTTGGTGGAACAGAGGAAGAATAATCATGACTCTAACCCGCTAGTTCCGCTCATGGGATCAATATAAATGTTAGGAGCTGTATTAGCCAAGCGACAAAAAATCGCATAATTAGATAAATCAACCTATCAGAGAAAAGCCGTCTTCAAACTCAGAAGTAAAGCGAGTCAATCAAACTTTTTGTATTGGGCGTATAGCTCGTGTAGCGGCCGACAACACATAGGTTAATAAACATACAGCAGCTACTTTTTCATGAGATATCGTTAGCGAATTGCAACCAAACTCCCAAGCTATGAAATCTCAGAACAAGTTGAAGCTCATGAGAGTTATTTTGGAGGCGTGAGTAAAGGTAAGCGCGGTCGTGATGCAACTGGGGAAAGCAGCTGTTTGGTGTAGACCCAAGTGGAGCGTAGCGGATTCGAACCGCTGACCCCTTGCATGCCATGCAAGTGCTCTACCAACTGAGCTAACGCCCCTTTAGGGTGGGGCGAAGGTTTAGGGGGAACCGACTGGCTGGCAAGACGAAAAAAAGGAAACTTCAAACTTTAAACTCTAAACTTCAAAGATGTGGAAAAAGAAAAAGCCCAAGTCATATCGACCCAGGCTCTTCCTTGAAGTTTAGAGTTTAAAACTTAGAGTTTTAAATTTTCATCAGGTCTTCTTCTTTGGCGACGGCGAGTTCGTCGATTTTCTTGGTGTATTTGTTGGTGAGGTCTTGGACCTGTTTTTCGTAATCTTTAAAGGAGTCCTCGGTGAGAATAACGTCGGCTTTCATTTTCTTAGCTTCATCCAGACCAGTTTTGCGGGCAGAGCGGAGTCGGACTTTTGCTTCTTCGGCGAGTTGTTTGATGAGTTTGACCATGTCGCGGCGGCGCTCTTCGGAGAGTTCCGGGATTGGGACACGAATCGAGCGGTCTGCGGCAGCGGGGTTGAGTCCGAGTTTGGATTCACGGATGGCTTTTTCGATGTCGCGAGTGGTTGAGGGATCGAAGGGTTGGACGTTGAGCATGCGTGGCTCAGGAGTGTTGATCACGGCGAGAGTTTTTAGTTTCTGAACACCGCCGTAGGCTTGGACGTAAACATCAAGGTTATCAATCAGTGAAGGTGATGCTTTGCCGGTGCGGACGCCAGAGAAATCATGTATCAGGTGATCAATACCGGATTGCATATCGGCTTCAACTTTTTTGATGGTTTCGGTTGGGTCTAGCATACAAATTGTGAATGGTGAAGAGTGAAGGGTGAAATTTAGGAAAATCAGAAATCAAACATCAACAATCATCAATCGTAAATCGAAGCGAAATAGGGACTCGGGTCTTTCTAGAGATTGATTGACGATTGATGATTGACGATTGTTGATTTTTGAATGGAAGAGAGGGATTTTACTCGCCGTGCACCAGCGTGCCGATGGGTTGTGAGCGGAGGGCGTGGGAGAGGTTGCCATTTGGGCCGAGGTCAAAGATGATAATGGGAATTTGATTGTCCATGCAGAGACTGAATGCGGTAGCGTCCATGACGCTGAGTCGGTTTTCCAAACAATGTTGGAAGGTAACGGTTTCAAAGCGTTTGGCATCCAGGTTCTTGCGTGGATCCGAGCAGTAAACGCCATCTACCTGAGTGGCTTTAAGGATCACATCGGCTGCCATTTCACTGGCGCGGAGAGCGGCGGTTGTATCGGTGGAAAAGAAGGGGCTGCCAGTTCCTGCAGCAAAGATGACGACGGTTTTTTGGGCTAATTTGTGTTCGGCTTTGCGGCGAATGAAAGGCTCGGCAACGTTTTTCATTTCGATCGCTGACATCACGGTGCAATCGACACCGATGTGTGAGAGAGCTCCTTCTAGGGCGAGTGCGTTCATGACTGTGGCGAGCATGCCGACGTAATCTGCAGTGGCGCGATCCATGCCACGGGCGGATGCGCTAGCGCCGCGCCAGAAATTTCCACCACCTACAACGATTCCGAGTTCGAGTCCGGAATCGACCGCTTCTTTGATTTCGGCGGCGATGCGTTGGACGATTTCAGGAGAAATGTTGTCTGTGGAGCCCGGTTCCCGGAGGGCTTCACCACTGAGTTTTAGGACGGCACGTTTGAAGGGTCGGGGATCTTTTTTGGGAGTGTGTGGCATATCGGTTGCGAGGATCATGAACAAGTTCTTAGCATCGTCCAACCCTGAAGATTCGATTGGGTGATTTTTTTTGTGGTAGGGGAGGAAGAAGAGGGGGTGAGGGAGAGGGAGATGAGGGCAGTTGGAGAAGTGCCTCACATTTGGATTTAATGAGCATTTTATTGAGGATTAGTTGTTGCAGCCCGACTCTCCATGTGGATTTGGGATATGGATTGGTTGATTGATAAATCCGTTCTGTCGTGTATTGATTTTACCCATCACATACCAAATACCCATCATGGTTAGGCATATTGCATTGTTTCAGTTTAAGGCGGAAGTTACCCAAGAGATGATTGATGAATGTTTCGTCGCGCTTCAGGGGATGATGGGAAGAATTCCCGGGATTCTTGGATTCGAGCACGGACCCTATGACAGCTCTGAGGGGTTGAATGAAGGGTTCACTCATGGTTTTATCATGACCTTTGATAGCCCTGAAAGTCGCGATGCTTATTTGCCGCATCCTATCCATGAGTCGGTGAAAGACATCGTGGTGCCATGCTTGGAAAAGGTTGTAGTTTTTGACTTTAATTTACTATGAAATATCTACTAATCGGTTTGTTGAGCTTGGGTGTTTTGCATGCTGAGCCAGTTGCTTTATTCGATGGAAAAACTTTAACAGGTTGGGAGTTTCCCAAAGACGAACAGAAATTCTGGAAAGTCCAGGACGGAGCAATCACGGGTGGATCCCTTGAGGAAAAGATTCCGAGGAATTTGTTTTTGGTATCGGTGAAGTCTTATGAGAACTTTGATCTGACCTATAAGCTGCGATTGGTGAAAGGTGAGGGTTTTCAAAACTCTGGAATGCAGATCCGAAGTGCTCGTGAGAAAGAGCGTTCGATGAAGGGTTATCAGGTGGATGGTGGGATTGGATATTGGGGAGATTTATATGATGAACACCGCAGGGCGAAACTGTGTGCGCCTATGGATTCAGCGGCATTGAAAGCTGTTGTGAAAGATTGGGATTGGAATGAATATCGGGTGCTTTGTGAAGGAGCGCGGATTCAAGTTTGGATCAACGGCGTGCAAGTGACAGATTTTACCGAAAAGGATGCTAAAATTCCTGCTGATGGATTTTTAGGGCTTCAGGCACACAGTGGAGGAAAGTTTTTGGTGCAGATCAAAGATGTGCTGATGAAAGAACTGCCACCGACTGCAGGTTCTGCAAAATGGCAAGATTCTAACAAAGAAGCTGAGCCTGAGCTCGCTAAGCCTGCTAATCAAAAGACATCAGCTCAGGTTAAAGCTACAGCACTTGTGCTTACGCCAGAAGATCAGCTGAAATCTTTTCAAGTTCCCGAAGGATTTACGGTGGAATTGGTTTCATCCGAGAGGCAAGGAACAGAGAAGCCGATTACTTTGGTGTGGGATAGGCACGGCAAGATGTGGTCGATGACAGCCACGGAATATCCTTTGGATGCGAATGAAAATGCAGAAGCGGCCAATGCTCTTTATAAAGCGGGTGGAAAAGATCGCATAATTGTTTTCGACGAACCGAACTCCAGAGCTGTGCAGACGCCGCGCGTGTTCGCAGAAGGGTTGGTTATTCCTCTTGGGATTCTTCCTATGATGGATGGCGTGTTGGCTCAATACGGCACTCAAATTCGTCGTTATATAGATGATAACAAAGACGGTAGATCGGATCGTTTTGAAGTCGTGTTAGAAGGATTTGGAGTTCAGGACTCGCACCTCTTTGCTCACCAATTTGAACGCACACCGGGCGGTTGGATCCATCTGGCTCAGGGAGCTTTCAATTCCTCGACAATACGTCGCCCTGGTGGCTTGAAATTTGACGATGGAGTCGAGAGCGTTGTGTTCAATAATTGTAAGCTGGGTCGGTTCAAGCCAGATGGCTCGCTTTTTGAGGCGCAAACGGGAGGACCTAACAATATTTGGGGTTTGGTGATATCACGAACGGGTGAGACCTACATCCAAGAGGCAAACGACCAAGGCTATCCTGTGATGGAGTTTGTTTCAGGATCACATTATCCAACTCCTTTTGGTCCGAAAATGAGAGAAGATGCACCGATACAACCCAAATCTCTGGTAAATCAGCCAATGGGTGGAACGGGGCTAAGTGGTCTTGCATTGGCCGAAGATGAGGGTTCGCCATTTGCGAAGAGCCATGGAGAGAAGCAGGTGTTTTATATTCCCAATCCGATCACTTCGAAAATCCAGATCGTGACGATGACCCGCGATACGAAAGGACATCCGTTATATGAAAAAGGTGAAGATTTCATGGTGACTGAGGATAGAAACTTCCGTCCTATTGCCGCGCACTTTGGTCCAGACGGATGTTTGTATGTCGTGGATTGGTATAACAAAATCATTTCACACAACGAGGTACCTAGAGCGCATCCGGATCGGGATAAAAGCAGCGGACGTGTTTGGAGAATCAGACATAAAGATCAAACAGATGTGCCTCGCGTGGATTTAGCGAAGTTGGATGGGAAAAAGTTATTGGCTCTGCTTGGGGGTGCGAATGCACGCACGGCTTCTATGGCGATGCATGAGATTGTGGACCGGAAGGAAGTGAAGCTGGTTCCAGATTTAAAAAGTCTTTTGAACGATAACAAAGCCACCGATGCCAAACGCTTGGCCGGGCTATGGGCGTTGGAAGGATTGAAAGCGGTTAATACGGATCTTCTGGTTCAATTATCGAAGTCTTCTCAAGCGACTTTTCGTCATGAGGCTGCGAGGATTGCTGGTGAGATGTTGCTCCCGGAATCGGATTTCCTAAAAGTGATGGAAGCAATCAAAGACGATCCTCATTTCCGAGTGCGTGCTGCCGTGATCAATGCGGTGCGATTGCATCGTGCGGCGTCGCCAGCCATGGTTGCGATTGCTGCTGGTTATGCGAAAGAGCCATTGACAGGAAAAGATCGCGATGGATATGACAGGGATTTTGAAAGGTATCTGGTGCGCTGGGCGATGGCTAAGCATCCAGAGGCGACCAAAAAAATGTTAGCTGAAATCAAATTGACCGACGAAGCGATGGCGTTGGCAGCGAGATCGTTTGAAGGTGAAGAGGGGGCGGTGATGTTAGTTCGAATTCTGGATAAAATGAAGCGTGCTTTGGCTGTCCAAGAACTGGGACTCCTTTGTAAGCACATCAAAAATCCAGTAATTCTTGAAGCGTTAAAAAAATTATTGGGATCAAAAGAAAATCGTCAAATGATACTGATTTCACTGCAACAGTCGGATCCGGCATTGGCTACAAATTCCGATCTTGCAACACTTGTGTGTGATGCATGCGTTGCTTTGCTTGTAGATGTTAGAAATCCTGCGAATGAGCGATTGGTTGTAGATGTGGCACGCAAGTTTCGGATTTCCAAACTCGGCGATGAAATCCGCACATGGACGTTTTCTGAATTGAGAAAGCCCGATGAATTAGCAGTTGGATTGGCGACTCTGCGTGAGGTGCAAGTCTTGAAAGTGGATGATTGTAAGAGGTTTATGGATCATGCGAATGCGGATGTGAGTCGTGAAGCCGTTACGGGATTTGCTTCTTTGCAAGTTCCTGAAGTGATCGATGTGTTTTCAAAACGTTGGGCGAAATTGCCCGGGGCAATGAAATCCATAGCGCGCGATGGGATGACTTCGAATAAGACTCAAGCAGAAGCGTTCACGAAAGCATTAATCGCTGGGAGATTTGGACAGGTCGATGGTTCATCGTTAGAAAAAGTCACGGCTGTTCTGGGTCAGAATCATCCGAGTATTTTGGCTTTGTTAGAATCCCAAGAAGGCTTATTGAAAAAAGTGATACGCCTTAATGGTGATGGTAAAGATAAGCTGGAGACGAATGTAACCTTGAAAGGTCCGTTCACTGTGGAGACTTGGATTTGTTTGGATGAGGGGATTGGTGCTGCAGATGGATTGTTGGGACGCAGGGGTGGAGCGGATTTCAATTTCTTCGATGGAAAACTAAGGGTTTTCGGCGGTCCTCAATTGGGTGATCTGATTTCCTCAAAAAGAACGATCAAGGCGAATGAGTGGATTCACTGTGCGGTCACGAGGGACGATTCTGGTAAGTTTACGATTTATCTCAATGGTGAGGCCGACGCGACAGAAGGGAAAGTTTGTATGGATGAGTTCTCAGGATTAAATTTAGGTCAAACGACTGACCCAGCAGGATCTGCAGCGATGTATGACGAGTATCGGATCTGGAATGTGGCTCGAACGGCAGAGGAGATTCGGATGGATTATCGAACGGATTATTCGGGAAGTGAGAAGCCTGATGGTTTGGTCATGAGACTAACTGGCAAAGATCTTGCCGGCGTCAAATTGGCTGGTAAAGCCACCGTCATGATGAGTCCGGATTTCCCAATTTTACTCACCACTCAACAACGCGATCAGAATTTAGAAAAGTTTCGTCGATTTGAGGGACTTGCGAAAAAGGCAGGTGATGCTGAGAAAGGAAGCGCTTTGATGGAAGCAACGTGTTTGATATGCCACCAAGTGAATGGTAAGGGCTTGGCGATTGGTCCTGTTCTCAGTGGTGCGGGAGCGATGGGTGTGGAATCGTTGCTGAGAAACATCCTGACTCCGAATGACCAGCTGGAAAGTGGCTACTACCGCCATGATGTGCGTCTTACGAATGAGACTGTGGTCAGTGGATTTCTCGCGGCGGAGACAGCGGATTCGATCACGATACGCCGGATTGGAGCGGATGAGCTGGTGATTCCGAAAAATGATATCATGGTGCACGACATTTCCAAAAGATCCCTGATGCCAGAAGGCTTGATCGATGGTTTTACGGATCAGCAAGTGAGCGATCTATTCTCTTATCTCAATAGTCTCAAATAGATTTAAATTATCGTTGGTTAAGCTTAAGATCAACTGAATCGATGAGAAAAGCCATCACAAGGCTTTACGGAATTGGAAAAGTTCGTTAGACTGCGCATCACATTTTCTCTCCTAATGCGCATTTCAAAGACTCAATTGTCCTTTCAGCCAAGTATGAAGCCTGTAGTTTTGGGAGTTGTATCCTGTTTATTGGTTGCTTGTTCTTCGTCGAGCTTTCACAGCCAAGTGGTCTCAAATCCGCCTGCGGGTTCGGTTACACCGTTTCCAGGTGTATTGAACGATGCCGGAGAACCGGTGAATCGCGGGATATGGCTGGTTAACGAAGGTCTTCTTTTGGGAGTGATTCATCCAACTGCCAAAGTCTATCGGACCGTGGTGCCGTCTCGTGCGCGCGAATCGATACGTGATTTTGGGCGCAACGTCACTTACCCGGGGCGGGTAGTTAACCATATGTTGCAGGGGCGCTGGGACGGAGCGGGAGATGAAACGAAGCGATTTGTCGCGAATACCACGGTGGGCGTTGCAGGATTTTTCGATCCTGCGACCATGTGGAATATTCCGAAATCCGATGCAAACTTTGGTCAAACCTTTGGAACATGGGGTTGGAAGCAGAATAGCTATGTGGTGTTGCCATTTTTCGGACCGAGTGATGACCGCAGCGCGGTTGGGCTGGTTGGCGATAAGCTGTCTGAGCCGCTCAATTACTACCAACCATACAACATAGTTTCCCCCACGGTCACCTACAATCAACTGGCAGATCTCAGCGAAGAAGCGAAGCGACTGCTTCAGATAGATGCAGACTCGTATTCGTCTTCGAAAGTTGCTTGGACCTTTGCCAAGAAAGAAGGCGTGCCGGACCTACAAATGCTTGGGTCTATTGATCTGCCAACTTTGCAAACATTCAGCGCAGTGAAGTTTGGGCCAAAGAATCATCAATTCATAACGAACAGTCGCGATATGACTGTCAAAATCCCTGCCACGGGTCGCAAAATAAAAAGTACCTACTGGTTGCAATCAGAGCCCGCACCGTTGGTTTATATCAATCCGGGACTCACATCGCATCGGCTTTCCGCAATGTCTTTGGGTTTAGCTGAACAGCTATACAATAATGGCTATTCTGTGGTGACCACAACCAGTGTATTTCATCCGGAATTCATGAGCACGGCATCGACTTCTGCCCTGCCTGTCTACCCAACAGTGGATAGTCACGACCTGTGGATGGGTATCACCGAGATAGATCGTGCATTGGTTAAAAAATATCCAGAACGGTTCACAAAACGTGCCATCTTGGGTACATCGATGGGTGCATTCATGACACTGCGTATTGCAGTTGATGAGAAAGAATCGAAATCAGAGCTACTGAAATTCGATCGATACGTGGCGATCAACATGCCTGTGGAAATCACGCATGGATTTAAAAAGTTAGATGGCTATGTGAATACTCCACTGAAATGGCCGGAAGCAGAACGTCAGGCACGCATCAACAATACCATCCATAAAGCGGGATATGCCCTGTTGAATAAGAAACCATCACAGCAGCAGGTTTTATTTGATGGTGAAGAATCGAAATACTTGATCGGTTTGGTTTTCCGTATCGGTCTTAGGGATATCATATACGAGAGCCAATCGAGAGAAAACTTCGGGATTATCAAAACGCCTTTTTCAAGCTGGCGCAGAGAACCTGTTTATAACGAGATCTTGGATTATTCCTTCAATGATTACTTTGAGCGTTTCGCCATTCTTTATTACAAACAAAAAGGAATCAGCAAGGCCAAGCTTGAGAGGGATGTGGATTTGAGAGTGCAGGAAAGCAAACTTCGTGCGCAATCGAAGATCCGTGTGATCACCAATCAGAATGATTTCCTGCTGAGGCCGTCAGACGTCGCTTGGTTGAGATCCACTTTCCCAGCATCGCGATTAACGATTTTCCCAGAAGGTGGACACCTCGGAAACATCGGTGAGGAAAAAGTCCAAAAGGCGATTTTGAAAAGTTTGGATGGATTGAAATAATGTGACGACATGAACATAGGCATACCGAAAGAGGTAAAGGCGCTGCAAAACCGCGTGAGCATGATCCCGGTAGCGTGTTTGTGGATATTGCAGTTGATCAGGGCGGATGTGTGATGACCTCACGCGCAACGACTCATGAAACCCGACCTATGTTGAAGAGGGCGTCTTGCATCATTGTATGGCGAATATTCCGGGCGCGTATTCTCGCACGGCAACTCAAGCACTCAACAACCTGACACATCCATGGACGCAATTAATTGCGGAATACGGTGTAACCGCTGCATGTGGCCGCAGACGCAGCTTTTCAGTGGGATCAATATCTACGCAGTAAAAGTCACCTGAAAACCGGTCGCCTAGGCGCATGGGCTGGAATTTCATGACATCACGGGTTTGGTTTAATATCGGAGTGCAGGAGTTCGCTCCCGCCTTGCGGCAGACGGAGCTTGCTCCGTTAAGGGTTGAATTTTCTGTTAACTTCGTAAGTTCACTCCATCGCGGAGCAAGCTCCTATCTCTTTGGCGGAGGCAAGCCTCCGCACTCCTGTGCGTTCGCTCTTGACCCAAAGCCCATATTCGCATGGTTTGTCTCCGCCTTGCGGGTGGTGTTACCAAACCTTTCCTTATCTTCCACAAAAACCTTTTCAAATAAGTAACTAATCCGAAAATCATTATGAGTATCCAATGGAAGGGCGTGATGCTCGCTACGCTAACGCAGTTTAACGCCGACCTCACCATCGACCATGGGATCATGGCGGATCACGGAAAATGGCTGATTGAAAACGGCTGCAGTGCCATCGTGGTTCACGGTTCACTTGGTGAGGGCGCGACACTTTCATTCGCAGAAAAAGTCGCTCTTCAGAAAACCTACGTCGCTGCAGTTCCTAACACTCCTATCATTCCTGGTATCGCTGCGCTTTCCACCAAGGAGGCGGTCGATCTCGCGAAAGCTGCTAAAGACAATGGTTGCCGTGGTTTGATGGTGCTTCCTCCTTATCTCTACGCTTCAGATTGGCGTGAAATGAAAACCCACATGTCCGCTGTGATCAGTGCGACTGATCTGCCATGCATCATTTACAACAATCCAGTCGCTTACAAAACCGACTTCACACCGCTCCAAATCAAAGAACTTGCCGAAGAGCACGCGAACGTGGAATCGGTTAAAGAAAGCTCCACCGACGCGCGTCGCATGGCGGGTATCCGTGAAGTTTGCGGAGATCGTTTGGTGCTCGGTGTTGGTGTTGATGACTGCGCTCTTGAAGGTGCGGCGATGGGTGCGAAATTCTGGATCACCGGTGTGGGCGATGCGTTCCCACGACATAACGTGAAACTCTGGGATCTCGCGACTTCAGGTAAAATCGAAGAAGCGATGAAAATTTACACATGGATGCTTCCGCTTCTGCGCATGGATACCGTGGTGAAATTTGTTCAACTGATCAAACTTCAGCAAAACCTAGCATCCGATGGTAAGTTTGGCAACAACCGCGTTCGCCCGCCACGTTTGGAACTCGTCGGTGCCGAACTCGCCGAGGCGACAGCTGTTATCAAGCACGCGCTTGCGACCGCCCCTCAAGTCTAACATTTATATCTAACATATCATGATCACCACGCTCACCGGCACTTCCTTCATTGGTTATTCACGCTCCACTGGCACTCAGCCATGCGGACAAGCAGTGAATCCCGCAACGGGCGAAGCTCTTGCTCCAGTTTACCTTTCCGCCACGCCGGATGAGGTTGAAAAGGCCATGGCTTTGGCAGCTGCGGCGTTTCCAGTTTACTCGAATTTACCCGGAAAAACCCGTGCAGCTTTCCTGCGTAAAATCGCTGAGAAAATCGAAGCAGTGGTGGAGGATATCGTGATTCGTGGTCCACAAGAAACCGCCCTTCCTGAACCAAGGATGCGTGGTGAAACCGGACGCACCGTCGGGCAACTCCGGATGTTCGCCGCGTTGTTAGAAGAAGGCTCATGGGTCGATGCCCGCATCGAGCGCGCTCAACCCGATCGCCAGCCGATCCCGAAAGTTGACCTGCGTTCCATGCTCCGTCCGCTCGGTCCGGTTGTTGTTTTCTGCGCAAGCAATTTCCCGCTCGCATTCTCGGTTGCCGGTGGCGATAGCGCATCGGCTCTCGCCGCAGGTTGCCCGGTGGTTGTCATCGCTCACTCATCGCACCCGGGTTGTGCGGAGATCGTTGCAAACGCCGTGATCGCAGCCGCCAAAGAATGCGGAATGCCGGAAGGGGTTTTCTCAGTTCTCTACGGAGGCGGACGCACGGTTGGTCAGGCAGTGGTGAAACATCCTGTCATTCAAGCCGTTGGCTTCACCGGCTCACGCGCCGCTGGAACCGCACTAATGGACACCGCGGCAAAACGTCCGCAACCGATTCCCGTCTACGCCGAAATGAGCTCGATCAATCCGATCGTCTTCCTACCCGGCGCACTTGCTAAAGGCGAAGCAGCACTTGCCGAAGCATACTTTGGCTCACTCACTCTCGGTGCAGGTCAGTTCTGCACCAACCCGGGCTTGGTTTTCTTACCAACAGGGCAGGGGGACGAATTCCTTGCAAAACTCAAGAGCCTCGTAGAAGCCGGTTCACCAGCCACCATGCTCAACGCAGCGATCTGCAAGGCGTTCGCCGATGCGACCGAATCGCTCTCTAACATTTCCGGAGTGAAAGTCCTCGCCCGCAGCTCCGCTGAGAAAAAACACGGCCAATGTGCGCCAGCGGTTTTCGTCGTGGAGATCGAAGACTTCCTTAAAAACGAACATCTCCAAGCCGAGATGTTCGGACCTGGCTCACTCATCGTTCGCGGTAGCACCGCACAAATCGAAGCCGCCATCGCGAAGCTCGAAGGCCAACTCACTGCCACCGTCCACGGCACTCCCGAGGAACTCTCCCAATACGCTGGAATCGTCAACGCCCTCCAACAACGCGCAGGTCGTCTGATCTACAACGGTTTCCCAACTGGCGTCGAAGTCTGCTCCAGCATGGTTCACGGCGGACCTTTCCCATCAACCTCCGATGGCCGAAGCACCTCTGTCGGCACCATGGCGATCTTCCGCTTCTGCCGCGCCATCGCATGGCAGAGCTTCCCAGATGCTGCATTGCCTGCTGAATTACAAGAAGGCAATCCACTTGGTATCAAAAGGATGGAGAATTAAGGAGAAGGGACATTCTTGTCCCTTGGTGTTCCATTGGGCCCTATTTTTTTATTTGCCGATAAGATATTGAACAGAAGCTAACGTAGAGAAAGAAGGAGCTAACGCACATTACCTCAATTTTCGTTTCTCTTTTCCTTTTAAGATCAAAGAACTGCAAATCCGTGGATGGAAGATCCTTCGTTACCTTTTCACCTTTCTCTTTAGAGCATTTTAAATAAAACTGTAGCCGTTTTAAGATATCATGCTATGGTGCGCCCATGGCAACTATCTCAATGGATCTCCGGCAGCGCATCCTCAGGGCCTATGATTGCGGCGACACCACCCGTGA
>JBILAN010000131.1:0-4334 GCA_044354135.1 Luteolibacter sp. | reverse complement strand
ATTACCGTCACGCCGACTAGCGGCGAGTCGATTTCTGCTGGGCATTTCAAACCGATTAATTCCAATCGATACGTCAACGACTGCCACGAGTATTTGTTTCAACTAACAAAAAATGGCGATGTTCCGCTCGATCGCCGCGCCGCGGGCGTGCCTTACGTCCATAAATCCAACATCGCTCGCTGGGGTCACACCGAGGGCGAAGACCTACGCTGCCGCGGAAACACCTGGTTCATCCCCTACGAAACCATCCAATCCCGCAAGGGCGAGCGCCCCCACCCCGCCACCTTTCCCGTCGCCTTGGTCGAACAATGCATCAAAATCCACGGAAAAGGAGAAACCACCTGTCTACTCGACCCGTTTCTTGGGATAGGATCTTCGGCTTTGGCGGCAAAATCTCAAAAAATATCCTATTTTACAGGAATCGAGTTGGATGAGGAGTATCTGGAAGTGGCGAAGCGGCGGCTCGATCCGCCGATGGAGTAGGATTTGTTTGGGTGAAGCTGGGATTTTAGACTGTTTGCCAAAAATATTTGCCGAAACGGCCGAGTCTGTAAGCCGTGAGTCCTAGGCGCGACGAGGGCGCAAAGCTAGATCTACCTCGTTCTCTTAAAGAACGCATTCCGCTTGGTCGGAGCGGAGCGTAGACAAATGAACATCCGCAACTGAGGAGTAACGACAATGGAGCGGAGCGACATGGACGGTCGCGAAGCGATCGCCCGAAGGGGCCAGCCGGATGGCTGGATCAAAAGCACGGATTACAGGCCGGAACTCCAAATCCATATTCCGCAAAGCGGCATTTTTCCCAGCCTTATAATCTTCCCGTTTCGGCAAAGATTTTTGGCAACCAGTCTAATCTCAACATGGCAAATCAAGCGCTTTTGCCCACGATTCCCAGCGATCTTTGAGCTGATGTTTTTCGATGATTTTCATAAAGCCATCCCGATCGAAAACGGGGAGTTCGTGGAGATAAATCAATCGTGCGCGATCTTTCGTGCGCCCGACTTTGATCGCGATTGCCGCAAGATATTCAGGACGCATGATTTTTAATTCCAAGTCGTTCCAACTCATGACAGTTGCCATTTTCACTGCTTCTATCTCCAAACCCGGACTCGGACAGATAAACTGCACGGGGTAGTCGTGTATCAAAACACCTTCCTCATCAAATGTGCTGAAACCTTTTTCGGCCAGTCTTGCATAAAGGGGTTCGAGCGTGATCAAAAGTGAGTTTGGTGTCTGTGCAACGAATGCGAAAACATCGATATCACGCGTTGCGATGGGCTCACCATAAAAACCAGCGGCCGTTGCGCCACCAATCGCGTAGTCTTCTATGATTCCTTCTGCGACAAGTTCTGCGAGGGTGCGACAGACGGTTTCCATATTTTTTTGATGCGTTCCATGGCCAAGGTTTCCTGGATGGTTTTTCCGAGTAATTCGATCTTTTCGCCCACTGGCAAACTTCGCTGCTTTGCCCGCCATTGAGGCATGCCGCGAGCTGGAAGAGCGTCTTGTTTCATAACGAAAAGCATTCTGGCACGATATATTCTGCGGGCAATCGGAAAAACGTCCATTTTAGGTCTGCTTGCCACCGAAAAATCCCAAAAAATCTCCCATTTTACCGGAATCGAGCTGGATGAGGAGTATCTGGAAGTGGCGGAACAGCGACTCAATCCGCCGATGGACTCGGATTCGCTTGGGTAAACCTCTTTATTTTTAAAGGATTTTCATTTCGGATGGGTAATTTATTAACTTTTATCGAATTTCAGGCTTCCCATTTCAGAAATTTTAAATAATTTAGCGATGTCCTAAGAATTTCTAAGTTTTTTTTGAAAAAGTCCCACCAAGTTTCGCTGATGCAAATCAGATGAGTTTGGATTTTCAAAAGACGACGAGGAGGTTCTCCCATGTCCCAACATGAACCTTACAACCAGCCAACATGAAAAATACCTCACCCAGTGCCGCAGGCACCGTGGCGAAAGCTGACGCTGATCGCCTCGCAGACTTCGTGCTCTTTACCCAGCGCAGCTGCATCCTCAACCTATCTGGAGAACTGAACAAAGGAAACGTTTCCTTCTCTCAGTTTTTCTTACTCACTTATTTATCCAGCGAAGAATACCTCACCATGTCCGACATCGCGAAGAAAATGGGCCACTCGACCGCAGCCGCCACCGGCTTGGTCGATCGCTTGGAAAAACTCGGTTATGTCGAGCGCGTGAATGCGGCGGAAGATCGTCGTAAAATCATGGTTCGCATCACCACCAAAGGAGTCGAGCTCGTATCCAGAATGCGTAAGGAAATCGCGACTGACCTCGCAGGCATCCTTGCCGGAATGGATGAAGAAGAGGCGGAAACCGTGGAACACACGAACCGCGCTCTGAAAAACCGCTCGCTAGTCTAATTTTTATTCATACCAAGCGAAACCCGCTTGGCGAATTCGATGTGCCTCCGTTACGATCTTAGTCGTGACGGAGGTGTTTTCTTTTCTAGACCCACTGCAAGAGCTGCGTGAATTCCAAGCATCATGGATTCCAAGGTTGGCGGGTGTGGATGTTTTGGGTGATCGCGAGTTTGCGTTGAGCAATCTCGCGCCACATCACGATCGCTGGATTGAGGAACGTTTTCCGGAAGTTTCCACCCGCCATCATGCTGAGCAGATTCATGCGAATCAAATCGCCGTCGTCACAGAAATTTCCGATCAGACCACCATCCAATACTCTGGAGTAGACGGCTTGGTCACAAATCTAACCAACCAGTTGCTTGCGATCTACGTCGCCGACTGTGCCGCGATATACTTGGCAGATCCCGTCACGCGTTCGATCGGGTTGTTACATTCTGGGAAAAAAGGAACCGAAGGCAACATCCTACGCGAGGGGGTCATGCAGATGCAGAAAAATTATGGCACGCGCCCGAGCGATCTTGTCTGCGTGGTTTCGCCATGCATTCGTCCGCCGGATTACGATATCGATTTTGCGGCAATCATCCGCCAACAAGCCAACGAATTAGGGATAGCAAACTTTCACGACAGCTGCCAGAACACCGCTACGGATCTCGAAATGCATTATTCCTACCGCATCGAAAAAGGCCAGACAGGCCGGATGCTCGCGCTGCTTGCGCTTTAATAAAATTTGGCTCTGCTTCTCTCCGTCCAAGCCATCACGCTTCGTATGTAAATATAAACTCGTTAACACTCGCTCTGCATTGACTCCACTTCGTTCCGTCCAAGCAATTTCGGCTTCGCCATAAGTAAACTGCTCGTTAACACTCGCTCTGCTTTCAGCTTTTCAGTTTTTTAGTATTTCAGCTTTTACCTCACCATGCTTTCACCCGCCAAACTCAATCTCTCACTCCGCGTCCTTTCCAAACATCCGGATGGTTTCCATGAAATCGAAACCCTGATGGTCAAGCTCCCGGGCTTGGCAGATGAAATCACCATCCTACCTGCGGAGGCCTTTTCCTTCACTTGCTCGGATCCGACTTTACCTACCGATTCTCGAAACCTGGCGGTGAAGGCCGTGGAAGCGCTGGCTGAAAAAACAGGGCATCCCCAACATTACCAAATCCATTTGGAAAAGCGCATCCCGCATGGTGCCGGTCTCGGTGGAGGTTCGAGCAATGCAGCCACCGTTCTGTTAGCTCTCAACTCCCAACTTGCCAATCCCCTCACTCCACAGGAGTTACACGAACTCGCCGCAACCATAGGATCGGACGTTCCGTTTTTTCTCTACGCCGGTGCCGCATGGTGCAGAGGACGCGGTGAAATCATCGAGGCCGCCCCGCCCCCGCCTCCCTTGCCCATCGTTCTTTTCAAACCCGGCTTCAGCGTCTCCACCGCAGATGCCTACCACAACTGCTTGGACGCCGAAGCACTTCCGGGAATCCGCTACGACCCCTATATCTACGAAGGCATGGAACTGGTGAACGATTTAGAAAAACCCGTTTTTGCCAAACATCGCTACCTCGCCGAATTCAAAGACTGGTTGCAAAACCGCCGCGATACGAAAACCGCTCTGATGACAGGTTCGGGATCGACCATGATCGCCATCCTCCGCCCCAGAGGCCGTGCCGATAACCTCATCTACACCGCCCACAAATATTTCGACGCGAATCTCTGGACCTGGAGTGGGACGCTGTGAACCACTAGACCGTTTCTCAAAAGTCCGTGCGGGAAAGGCCCAGTCTGCGCGCGCACGAGTTCATTCAAGGCGTGATGAGGGCGTGAAAGCCAGCCTTCACCGTTCTCCGTATTCGGAGAACGCCCACTGCTTGGCCGAAGTGCAACGTAGGCAATAAACATCCACAACCGACTTGTCCGCCATAGCCCGCAGGGCGACGGCGGA
>JBILAN010000013.1:0-47238 GCA_044354135.1 Luteolibacter sp. | reverse complement strand
TTTAAACTCCAATAAAGAGTCAATAAACAGCCTCTCTTCATTGAGATTTAGAGTTTAAAATTTAGAATTTCACCCCACCACTGCCCTGCGGATTTTTCCCGTCGGCCTTTTCAAAAACCGCGTCGCCTAATCAAATATCCCAGACAAAATATATGATTTTCTTATTGCGTTTGGGGATTTGGTTATTTAGGAGAGGGGTGTGAGCAGTAAACGATGGTTAGCGGAGTGGCGGGATGGGCAGGAAAAGCGGGCGATTTATCATTGCGTGTCGCGGGTGGTGGATAGGCGGTTTGTGTTGAAAGATGAGGAGCGTGAAAAGTTCCGGATGTTCATGCGGATGCAGGAAAACTACAGTGGCTGCAGGGTTCTGGCCTACTGCGTTATGTCGAATCACTTTCATATTCTGCTCGAAGTGCCACCGAAGAATCATCTGGCCTTGGATGATGCGGAGCTACTCAAGCGGCTCGCGGCCTTGTATACAGAAGCTTATGTGGCGAGTGTAGCCCAGGAACTCAGAGAGGCGCGCGAAGAAGGCAATGAAACGCATGTGGAGGAAATTTACGCACGTTTCATCTATCGGATGCATGATCTGAGTGAGTTCATGAAAACGCTGTTGCAGCGTTTCACGCGTTGGTTCAACCGAACCCACGACCGCACAGGGACCTTATGGGAACAGCGCTACAAAAGCGTGATTGTGGAAAGCGGTCATGCCGCGCGGACGATGGCGGCGTATATCGATCTCAATCCTGTTAGGGCGGGAATGGTGAGCGATCCGGCGGAGTATCGCTGGAGCAGTTACGGGGAAGCGATATGCGGAAATCTCAAAGGAAACGGGAAAAAAGCACGAATGGGATTGATGCGAGCGTGTGAGTTCCGAGAGGATCTTCAAACAAGGGAATACAATCAGGAGCGTTGGAAGGAGGTGGTAAAAGTGTATCGTGAGATGATGGGAATGGCCTTGGAACGCAAAGCCGGAGCGGCCACGGAGCAGGTAAAAGCGGCGCGAGCGAAACGTGATAAGGCAGAGGAGGCGTATTACCAAGCCAAGCAGGCAGGAAAGTCCGAAGCTGAGCTGCAAAGGCTGAGAGAAGAAGCTGTTAGTGAAGTGCCGATAAATAACCCGGGAATGTTGAAAATGCTGCGTCACCGGGTAAGGTATTTCACAGACGGAGCGGTGATAGGCAGTAAAGAGTTTGTGAACGAGGCGTTCACAGCGGCGAGAGAGAGATTTTCCGAGAGAAGAAAAGACGGGGCACGCAAGATGCGGGGTGTAGGCAAAGGAGCGGGAGGGATGTTGTGGAGTGTTAGGGATTTGCGGGTAGGGGTTGTATAGACCCATTGCCAAAAATAACTTTTCGTTATTCGGAGTGAGTTCGGCAGACGGATTGAATCGTTTCTGGGTCTTGTAACAGCGACTGAATGACATCAAATAGCTTTTGATTGAGTTCCTCACCATGGCGGGTGATGTATCCGGCGAGATAATGACTTTTAAGATGCTACCAGAAGCGTTCGATCGGGTTAAAATCTGGGCTGTATGGCGGGAGGTAGACAGGTTCGATGTGATGCCAATTTAAACTCTTCGCTTTGTGCCAGCTGGCATTATCTAAAACCAAGATAACTTTCTTGTTTCGCTTTTTAGGAACTTCGCTGGCCATCACATCGAGGAATAATTGAAATACCTCCGTATCGCAGTGTGGTACAATCAGGCTGACAAGTTGCCCAGTTTCAGGGCTGACGGCTCCAACAACATTTTGTCGAACGTGTCCTCCGTAATATCCTTGGGTGGGACGCGAACCTCGTTTCACCCATTTTAAGCGAGGCCTTGGGTCTCCCTCAAAACCGGCTTCATCGCCTAAGAAAACTTCGCATTTCGGATCTTCGAGTAGATCAACGAGTTTATCGGCAAAGGCTTCACGCTCTTGCTCCCATTCGTCTTTATTGGGAGGCACGGGCATGCGTCTCGGAATACGCCTCACATTACACAAGGGGACTACACAAGGGGACAGACCCTATGTAGAAATAATACTGGTCATATGAGTAGTATTATGTAGATTGGGAGTATGAGACATGCTCGCTGGTTGGCCCCCTGGAAAGATTCGTTGGAGAAGCCTTCGATTTATCATTGTATTTCGAGGGTTGTGGATAGGCGATATGCGTTTGGGGTGGAGGAGAAAGAAAAATTCCGGATGTTCATGCGGATGTGTGAGAATTTCAGCGGGTGCCGGATTTTGTCCTATTGTTTGATGAGCAATCATATCCATTTGCTGGTTGAGGTTCCGCCGAAGCCGGAAGGAGGAATTGCGGATGATGTATTTCTCAATCGTCTCTCGGCTTTATACAGCAAGGCGTTTGTGGCGGATGTGGCAGCACAAATCCACGAGGCAAGGCATGAGGGCGGTTTGGAGGGAGGGAACCCGGAGCGCGTGGAGGAAATCAAAGGTCGGTTTACGCATCGAATGCACGATCTGAGTCAGTTCATGAAAGGGTTGATGCAGCGGTTTACGCAGTGGTTCAACGGCCAGCACAAGCGGAAGGGAAGGTTGTGGGAGGACAGATTCAAAAGTGTGATAGTTGAGAGTGGCACGGCGGCACGAGTGATGGCGGCTTACATCGATCTAAATCCTGTTAGGGCGAAGATGGTGGAAGATCCTGCAGAATACCGGTGGAGCAGTTATGGTGAAGCGGTGGGCGGAGGTCCGAGAGGCAATGGTAAAAAAGCGCGGGAGGGATTGGTGCGGGCGATGATGTCGGATCGTGATGTGGGATTTGATGTGACCATGTGGAAACAGGCAGCGCGGCAGTATCGGCGGTTGATGGGTATGGCACTGGAGCGGACGCCATCAAATGCGAAGATTGTGAGATCTGAGCGGATGGAAAAATGTTTGGAGCAGGGAGCAGGGAGTGAAGAGAGAAGAGGAAGATCGGCGACCGAAGATCGCCGCTACGATGAGTCACGCTTACCTGAGCTAGGGATGGCAAAAATATTGCGGGCTCGGGTGAGGTATTTTTCCGATGGTGCGGTGATAGGCAGCAAGAGTTTTGTGAACGAAGCGTTTGAAGCGGCGCGGGAGAGATTTTCCGAGAAGAGAAAGGATGGCGCACGTAGGATACGAGGGATGGGGAAAGAAGCTGGAGCGGTGTTGTGGAGTGTTAGGGATCTGCGGGTGAGGGTTTAGGAAAATGGAAATGAGAATGGAGTTTCAACTACTCTGAAACATCCGCTGTCGCTATAGCTGACAATCTAGGTCACAATATATCAAAGTAGGTTGAGACCGTTGACAACGGACATTCAGGCATGATTATGAGTGCGTGAACGATAAATTAGAATCGGAGCGGAAAATCGAGTTAAACGCGGTGATCTCGTTTATGATCATATTGGGGATTATCGGGCTTACGATTTTTGGGGTGATTATTTTCAAATTCACCAAACCGACGTCGAAAGAGGTGGTCAAAGAGAAGCCGCGTCCGGCGGTGGAGGTGGTAGTGGTTTCGAAAGCGAATCATAAGGTTGAGATTCGCACGGATGGGGTGGTGGAGAGTTTGCGTGAAACGGCGTTGGCGGCGGAGGTTCAGGGAAGGGTGGTGGAGATTTCACCGAATATCAAACGCGGTGGCAGGGTGAAACAAGGTGAGGTGTTGGTGAAGCTGGATAAGGCTGATTATCAAGCGGCGTTGGCGACCGCAGAAGTTGCGGCGGCGGAAGCGAGTCTTGCTCTGGAACAAGAACGAGCTCGGGTGGAGCAGGCGCAGCTTGACTGGAACAAGCTTGGAAAAGGTGAGCCGCGCAATCCGTTAGTACTACGCACGCCGTATTTAAAAGCGGCGGAGGCGAAAGCCGAGTCCACCAAGCAACAGGCTGAAAAGGCGCGTCGTGATCTGGAGCGGACCGAGATTGTCGCTCCCTTCGATGCTGGAGTGAGAGCTGCGAACGCAGAGGTTGGTGCGGTGGTGGCGCTGGGCTCGATGATTGCTGAGCTATATTCCAGTAGTGAGATCGAGGTTCGCTTGCCGCTGAGCTTGGAGGATTTCGGTTTTCTGAATCGTGATGCGATTGGAAACATTCAAGGTAATGTGGTTTTGAAAGGTAAGATCGGCCTCAAGGAATATGAATGGAAGGCGGTTCCGGTGCGTGTGGATCCGGAGATCGATCGCAAGACGCTTTCTGCCAGCGTGGTGGTGAAAGTGTTAGCGAGCGAGAACACGGAATTTCCCCTACCACCTGTTGGATTGTTCGTGGATGTTCGCTTGGAAGGCAAGGCTTTGTATAACGTTGTAGAAATCCCGCGTCGTGCGCTGCTAGATGGGCAACGTGTCATCGTTGTGGATGATAAGAATAAAATTCTTTTCCGGGATGTTCGAGTGGTCAGGGCGAATGAAATGACGGTGATGATTGGTGAAGGCTTGGAAGCAGGTGAGCGCGTGGTTCTCACGCGGCTTTCATCACCTGTGGCTGGTATGGAGGTAATGGTTGAGGCTCCAAAAACCAAGGAGGAGAAATGAACGCACTCAAATGGTTCACCCGCAATCACGTTGCGGGAAATTTCATTATGCTGATTGTGCTGCTCGCCGGCTTGG
This sequence comes from Luteolibacter sp., assembly GCA_044354135.1. GTDB lineage: Bacteria > Verrucomicrobiota > Verrucomicrobiia > Verrucomicrobiales > Akkermansiaceae > Luteolibacter. Next base: position 42,663 of record JBILAN010000013.1, on the reverse strand, counting down.
TGACATGGTTCAAACTTAAGAAAGAGATTTTCCCTGAGATCGCCATCGATGCCGTTCTGGTGAGCTTGCCTTATCCGAACGCCACTCCTGAAGAAACCGAGCGCGGCGTGGTGGTTCCTGTGGAGGAAGCGATTGCCGATTTAGAAGGAATTAAAATAATTCGCAGTACCTCTTCGCAGAACATCGGCACAGTGATGGTCGAGGCGGAGACGGGATTCGATGTGCGTAACTTGATGAGCAATGTGAAATCAAGGGTCGATGCGATTGAAAATTTTCCTGAAGAAGCTGAAACACCGATTGTCGAAGAGGTTTTAGTGAAAAACCCGGTGATGAGTGTGACTCTAACAGCGGATGCGGATGAGTCATCCATGCGTAAGTTGGCTGAGCAGGTTCGTGATGATTTGTTGGCATACACAGCGAAACCACCGAGCGGGTTAGCCGAGTTCATGGCGCGGACATTTGGTAATGAACCATCGATTAGCCAAGTGACGATCGCGGGCACCCGGCCGTATGAAATTTCCATCGAGGTTTCGGAAGCGCGTTTGCGGGAATTGAATCTTAAGCTTTCGGATATCGCGAATGCTGTGCGTACGAGCAATTTGGATTTGCCCAGTGGATCGGTGCGCACGGAGCGCGGCGAAGTGATTTTGCGCGCATTGGGAAAACGCTACGCAGCAGCGGACATGGCGAGCATACCGGTTACAACCGGAGCGGATGGCAGCACGATTTTTCTAGGTGATGTTGCTGAGCTTGTGGATGGATTTGAGGATGTTGATCTTAGCAGTCGTTTCGATGGAAAAAACGCAGTGGTGATCAATGTTTACCGAGTCGGCGCCGAGGATACTTTGGCCTTGGCTGATTTGGTAAGGAGTTATGTGAAGGAAAGTGCGGATCGATTTCCGGACGGAGTGAAGCTTTCGATTTGGAATGATCAAAGTTTGTATCTGTTAGGTCGCTTGGATTTGCTCAAGCGCAACGCGATCACCGGCTTGATTTTGGTGCTCTGCGTGCTGACGCTTTTCCTGCGTCCCTCACTTGCTTTGCTCGTGGCAGTTGGAATACCGCTATCGTTTGCGGGTGGAATCTGGCTGATGCCGTTTTTCGGGATTTCCGTGAACATGATTTCACTTTTCGCGTTCATTCTTGTTTTGGGAATTGTGGTCGATGATGCGATTGTGACAGGAGAGAATGTTTACACGCGGATCCAAAAAGGTGAGCACCCAAGCATCGCCGCATGGAAGGGAACGAGTGAGGTTGGAACGGTCGTGGTGTTTGGTGTTTTAACAACCATGGTGGCGTTTACACCCATGCTTGGTTTGAGCGGAGTCAGTGGAAAAATCTGGCCCAACATTCCTTGGGTGGTGATCCCGACATTGGCGTTTTCTTTGCTACAATCGAAGTTTGTGTTGCCTGCACACCTCGCGTTGTTGGCACCGACGGATCGCACCAAAAAGGTGAATGCCTTGTTCCGCATGCAGCAAAAAATTGCTGACAGTTTGGAAACATTTGTGGAGAAGATTTATCAACCCGCATTGGATCGCTCCTTGCGGGCGAGATACGTCACGATGATGGGCTTCCTCGCCGTGCTAGTCGTGTCGCTCTCTGCGGTGGTGACGGGGCATATCAAGTTCAAGTTTATGCCGGATGTGGAGGGCGATATCCTAAGCGCAAAAGTCGAACTCGCGCAGGGCGTGCCATTTGAGGAGACGGAGAAAGTGGTGCAGAGAATCGAAGCTGCGGCGATGCAGCTTTCTAAAAAATATCGCACCGATGACGGTGGCGATATTTTGCGACATGTGCTCAGCAGCGCAGGAACTCAGCCTTTTCAAACATCGATCGGTGGCAAGACAGGTCCACCGCAAGCGACGCATCTTGGTGAAGTGACACTGGAACTTTCACCTGCGGTAGGGCGCTCCGTGAGTTCTGAAGTGTTGGTTGCCGAGTGGCGACGCTTGGTTGGAGCGCTTCCTGGGGTGGTGCAATTGAGTATCCAAGCTGAAACAGCTACCGCGGGCAACGCGGTTGACGTCAATCTAACAGGATCGAATCTGGATGAATTGGTGAAAGCCACCGCGTTTGCGAAAGAGGGATTGGGTAACGTGGCCGGAGTGATCGATATTTCGGATTCGAATCGCTCTGGAAAAGATGAGTTGAGATTCAGCGAGCTCACTCCAGCGGGGCGTGCGATGGGTTTCAGTTTGCAGGATGTGGCGGCTCAGGTTCGTGATTCGTTTTACGGAAATGAAGTGCAGCGACTTCAGCGCGGACGCGATGAGGTAAAAGTGATGGTTCGTTATCCGGAACAGGCGCGTCGGACCTTGGATAGTCTGGAAAAAATGAAAGTCCGCACACTTCAGGGAGACGAAGTTCCCTTGCTGCAGGTGGTGAAAGTGGTAAACGGTCGAGGTCCAGCCGTGATTGAAAGGACAGATCGCCAGCGTTCGATCAAAGTCATGGGTGATGTCGAACCGGGGGTGAATCCGAACGAAGCCGTCAGTTTGTTCACAACAAAATACCTCGATAAGATATCGAACAAATTTCCGAGTGTTCGCTACTCGTTCGAAGGGGAGCAAAAAGATCAGAACGATAGCGTGAAGGAAATCGGGATCGGTTTCATGGGCGCACTGATTGCGATGTATGTGTTGATCGCAATTCCGCTACGCTCGTATCTTCAACCCCTGATCATCATGTCGGTGATTCCGTTCGGCCTGGTCGGCGCGATCTGGGGACATGTACTGTTAGGAATTGATCTGAGTATCATGTCGATGTGCGGTTTGGTCGCACTGGCGGGAGTGGTAGTGAACGACAGTCTTGTGATGGTGGATTATGTGAACCGCCATCGCAATGAATCTCCGACGCTGCGTGATGCTGCGATTGCAGCGGGCGGTAGGCGTTTTCGAGCGATTCTACTTACCTCTCTAACAACATTTGTCGGAATCATGCCGATGGTTTTGGAAACCGACATGCAAGCGCGTTTCCTCATTCCGATGGCGGTGTCGCTGGCGTTCGGAATCTTGTTCGCGACAGTAATTACGCTGTTCCTTGTGCCGGGAATTTACCTGATTCTGGAGGATGTGAAAAATCTGCTGGGGAGGCATAAGATGAAAAATACCACGGACGGACCATAAAAGATGATGGCGAGACATGCGGACTGGGAGCGCGAGTCTGTGACTCGCTGATTGCAGAGAGATGAATGCGCAGTCGTATCGCCGCTTTTTCACATCGCATTGGAAGGCGAGTTATAAAACTCGCGCTCCCAGTGTGGGATTTACTCGATCATGAACTTTAAGGCCGAGCGTTCATCTTGGCAGGTCTACTCCGCGATCCGATTCTGAAACACCTCATAAATCCATTTTCTGGGTCCGGCAAAGACACAAGTGATGGTTCGTTTTCCTTCGATGAGTTCATACTCAAAAATGACGCGGTTTGAACCGACGCGGAGACGGTGGAAACCTTCGAGCTCGTCGCAGAGGGCTCTGATATCGCCCTTTTCTTGAGCGAGATTTTTGATAGCTACTTTGAGAGCGTGCCTTGGCTGGGGTGCGAGGAGCTTGAGGTAATCGAGAACTTCCTGCTGGATTCGGACGGCGATCATAACGAATCAAGCGCGGATAGATCGTGGTAATTTGCTTTCCCCGAGCGATGCTTGCGGATCGCCGACATGGCTTTGGGATCTGCCAGAAGCTCCATGGTTTCAGCGATGGCCTCCATGCGTTCCATGGAAATCAACACCGCCACAGCACGACCTTGTTTCGTGATTGTCACGGGATGATCCGCCGCTTCGTCAACCACAGCGGAGAATTTTTGCTGCGCAGTTTTGATCGTGTAGGAATCTGCCATGGGAAAAAGGTATTCCTTTTTTCAGAAAAAGGAATACCTAAATTTCTTATGATTCTCTTAGAAATGAATCGCGTGGCCTTCTGCGGCGAGGGTGGCTTCGTGGATCACTTCCGACATCGTCGGGTGGGCGTGGATAGTCGCGTGGATGTCATCGATGGTGAGTTCCTGATCGAGGGCGAGTCCCATTTCAGCGATGAGTTCCGTGGCATTGTCACCGATGATGTGTGCGCCGAGGAGTTCACCGTGTTTTTTGCCGTAGAGCAGTTTGGTGAAACCATCCGTTTCCGCAGCAGCAACGGCTTTGCCGATGGCGACGAAAGGAATTTTTCCAACCACGTAATCGACGCCTTCTTCCTTGAGCGCGCGTTCGGTTTTTCCGACCGAGGCGACTTGTGGGTGGCAGTAGGTGCAACCGGGGAAATTCTTCACTTTACGCGGCTTATAACCATCGACGAACAAGCCGTCGACGCATTGGAACGCTTCGAAGGATGCGACGTGGGCGAGCCATGGCGGGCCGTTGATGTCGCCGATGGCGTAAACGTTGGGGAGGTTGGTTTCGTAGCGGTCGCCGATTTTGATGTAACCGCGATCTGTTAGTTCCGGTTGGGTGCCGCCAGGAAGGACTGGCTGGATGCCAATGGCAATGAGGCAAACCTCAGCGGAGAGAGCCCCGGTTTCTTTCGGGCCTTCAACGCTGATTTCGACGCGATTACCGAGATCTTTGGTGGCCGTGACTTTGGTATTTGTTAGGCAGCGGATGCCTTGTTTGGTGAGGGATTTTTCGAGGGCTTCGCCGACTTCCGTGTCTTCGACAGGAAGGATGTTAGGGAGCATTTCGATGAGCGTAACCTTGGTGCCGAAAGCGTTGTAGATGTAGGCAAACTCAACGCCGATGGCGCCGGCACCGATGATGATCATTTCTTTTGGTTGCACCGCAAGATTCATGGCTTCTTTGGAGCCGATCACGGATTTACCGTTGAAAGGAAGCGGTGGAAGCGGACGAGAAACGCAACCTGTGGCAATGATGATGTTTTTACCTTCGAGAACTTGAGTCGAGCCATCGGTGGCTTTCACACCGACTTTGCCTTCGCCTTGGAGCGAGCCGTAGCCGCGGATGTAGTCGACCTTGTTTTTCTTAAACAGGAATTCGATGCCGCCTGCGAGTTTGTCGGAAACTTTGCGGGAGCGACCGACCACTGCGGACCAATCGTAGGAAAGGCCTTCGATCTTGAGTCCCATTTCGCCCGCCTTGTGAGTGAGTGTCTGATAGAGTTCGGCGTTTTTGAGGAGAGCTTTGGTTGGAATGCAACCCCAGTTGAGGCAGGTTCCGCCAGCGCGGTCTGCTTCGACGCAGGCAACTTTTTTTCCATGTTGAGCCGCGCGAATTGCAGCGACATATCCGGCAGGGCCGCCACCAATGACAATGAGATCGTAAGCCATAATGTTTCTAAGAATGAGTCACGGGGAGAGTGATAGCCCGTGGCGGGATTGTCAAAGGGTGAAACAGGAGTAATCAAAAGAAAATGCGAACCGCGAATGAACGCGAATAAGATTATCTCTTGCATTTATAAGGGTTAAAAAACTTCTGTTACAGAATACGAATTCGAGAATGGTAAATATTCTTCAAAATTAGCGCCCATTCGCGTTCATTCGCGGTTAAAATTCAAATCAGATTTCTCAGATCACGCTGTCCAGCCAGGCTAGCATTTTTTTCCGATACGCGCCCTCATCCCTCGAAAGCGAATCGCCGTGGGTTCCATCTTTGACCTCAAACAAGGTTTTCGGCTCTTTTGCGAGATCGAAGAGTTGCTTGCCTTGGGAAAAGGGTACGACCTGATCTTTCTGCCCGTGAACCACTAACAACGGCGTGCCAGTGATTTTGGAAATGCAATCTTTGGGCGAAAACTCATCGGAAATGAGTTCGGTGCCGAACTCGCCAGCAAACAGTTTCGCCATGGATTGGTAGGAGGAAAATGCGCTATCGATCACGATCGCTTTCAGGCCTTTGGGTTGCATTTCTGCGAGCGCCGCCACGGATTTTGCGCCGCCGAGGCTGTGTCCATAGGAAATGATCTTATCCTGTTGCACATCGTTTCGTCCTGAAACGTAGAGGAAAGCGGCTTTCACATCTTGGACCATGCCATTACGGTTGAGTGCTCCACCGGATTTTCCGAAGCCACGGTAATCATACATGAACACCTGATAACCTGCCTCTGCCAGCCACGTCACAAAACCGAGATGATGCCCGAGCGATCCCGCATTGCCATGAGAGAAAACGACCGTGCCTTTCGGCTTGGCGCTTTTCGCTTTCAGAAACCAACCGTGCAGTTTGGTGCCGTCGGCTGATTGAAAATTCACATTCTCGTAAACAAATCCCAAGTGGTCAGGTGTCGCAGGTTGATCATGTGTCGGGAAATAGAAAAACCGATTCGTATCGCCATCGCCAATGATCTCACGTTTGAGTTTGGAAAGTTCGCTGGTTTCATCTTTCAGCATCCGCTGGATATCGTCCAGCGTGATGACTTTGCGTTCCCTGGAGGTTTGTGCGTTGAGGAACAACGCGCTGAGTAACCAAACTAGGATCAACGACCATTTCATAAGAGGACATAGATAACCGAGGATGACGATTTGTCGAGCCAGCAGGATCGTGGGAAAGCATTCATTCGCCTTGCCGTCCTACTCGGCAGTTGTGGTGCAATGCTTGTGGAGTTTCTTGACCGAAAACACCAAGATCATCGAAGCAAACAAAGAACCAGCGCAGATGTAATATGCGTAGGTTGCCGCTTGTTCAGGGACCTTGTCATAAAGAAATCCGAAAATCGGCGGCGCAATAAGACCAGCGGTGGCCCAGCCAGTGAGCGCCAAGCCGTGCAGCGAAGACATGCGTTTCGATCCATAGAGATCGCTGATAAGGGAAGGGATTGTGCCGAATCCGCCGCCGTAGGAGGCGATCACGTAGCAGATCAAGACGCTAAAAAGCACAGGCGAGCTCGCGAGAGGCAGGACGAGATAAGCGATGCCGGCAGTGCCAAGCAAGGCGGCGAAAATATTGACCCTGCCGAAATGATCGGAAAGCCAGGCCCAGATCAAACGGCCCACGCTGTTTCCTAACGATGCGATGGCGATCAAGGTTGCGCCAGCAGCAGCAAGCGCTTCGACACTTAGACTCGAATCCGCAGCTTTTGAAACATCCTGCATCAAGCGTGAAAGCTGACTGATGATCCCTAGGCCCGCCAAGCTGTAGGTGAAACAAGTCAGCCACAAGCGCACACGCACATTGGGCAAATGTTCGTAAGTATCCGCAATGGTCGCCACGTGTTTGTTAGAGATAGCAGCATGCGGGCTGTAGATAGACCGGCATGCCAGAGTCATGATGATGCCGTAAACGACGGCGATGATAAGAAACGCAGCAGCCACATTTTCTCCAGCAAATTCCATGGCTTTCGGTCCGAACACTTTGCTCATGAACAAGGCGCCGATTCCAAAACCCATCACGATCATGCCCGTGGCAAAACCTTTTTTATCAGGATGCCATCCGGCAATGGTCGAAACAGCTGTTAGATAACCGGTGCCGAGACCGATGCCGCCGATGACTCCATATCCCAGAGCAAGGATGATGAAACTCAGCCAACTAACCCAAGGAGTTTTGATGTCGCCAATCACACCCGATCCCAGATAAAGCCCGAGTGCTGCGATAAGATAGCCGGAGACAAAAAACACGGCAGAGCGTTTCATGAGTTTGCGTCCACCCAGCTTCGCGACGAGCGGGCCGGTATAGAGTGCGGAAAATCCAAGTCCCGCCACCGCGAGACTGAAAACCAGAGAAGTCTGCCAGTTGGCCCAGTGATAAGCTGCTTGCAAAGGTTTCGTGAAAAAGCTCCATGCATATACCGAGCCCAAACTTGCCATCAGCATCACACCTGCGAACAGGATCAGTCGACGATCTGGGGGGTTCTTTGGTAAAGGCTCGTTGAACGGATTGTCGTGGTCACTCATGCAGGTTTAGGTTTTTTGAATTTTTTATCGTTAAGAAAATCAGGGGTGGGGGAATCCCGTGAGGGAATCTGGCAAGCCGGAATGATGATTAAAAGAAGAAATGCATGCCTATGCCACAAGGCCCTCTTTTTCAGGCATCATTGTCAGCACCTCACAAAACATCAAGATCCTGAAATCTGCAGTGAATCCTGCGGATTTTAGGATGAAACCATGTTGCAGGTTGCGCGGTGGGCTGATGTGGGTAAGATACTGCATCTAAATCACGGGATTTTCCCAGTCTATCCACGCGCATGATCGGTCTTGCTCTCAAAATGCTCTTTGGCGATACGGCTAAATACTTGATGCTCGTTGCGGGTTTGTTCTTTGCAACGTTTCTGATTGTGCAGCAGGCATCGGTTTTCTGTGGCCTCATGCGTTGGACAACCTCGACCTTGAAAAACGTTGCCGCCCCGATCTATGTCGTGGAAGAGCGCGTCGAGCAGATCAACGAGACCAACCCGATGCGCGACACGGATGTGGCGCGCGTGCGCTCGGTCTCGGCTGTCCGCTGGGCGATGCCGCTTTTTTCTGGGTTGCAGCGCGTCCGCCTCGCGGATGGTAGTTTTAAGACCATCCAACTTCTGGGCATCGATGCCGCCTCGCTCGCAGGCGCACCCGGGCGCATGGTTGAGGGAAATCTCGAAGATCTGCGTTTACCCAATACCGTTGTGATCGACGAACTCGCCACCACCCGCCTCTCCTCAGATCCAAGCGATCCTTCGAAAAAAGTCAAAATCGGCGATCAATTTGAGATCAACGATGTGGAGGCGCGGGTCGTAGGGATTTGCGAAGCGATGCGCTCGTTCACAGGTGGCCCATATGTTTGGACGACATATGAACGCGCGCTGCTCTATACTCCAAGTTCGCGCAAAATGCTTACCGCTGTGATCGCGGCGCCCATCGAGGGGATGACTGCTAACGAAGCAGCAGCTGAAATCGAAAAAAACACCGACTTGCGCGCATTCGTGAATGACAGTTTCGGTCCGAATCCGCTCGATCGCATGACTCCAAAAGGAAAATATTACGGCGATTTCAACACCTCCACCGTTTGGTGGTATGTGAAAAACACGGGAATACCGATTTCATTCGGCACCACGGTAGTGATCGGGTTTATCGTCGGCGTCGCTATTTCCTGCCAGACGTTTTACGCCTTTGTATTAGATAATTTAAAACATCTGGGTGCGCTGAAAGCCATGGGGATGTCGAATTTCCGCCTGAGTCTCATGCTCATTTTCCAAGCCTTCACCGTGGGTTTGATCGGCTTCGGGCTGGGTCTACTGGCAACCTCAGGTTTTGCCATGGGTGCTATCGAAAACGGTCAGCCGCCATTTTACATGCAGTGGCAAATTCCTGTCGGTACCTTTATCGCTATCCAAGTCATTTGCATGCTCGCCGCCCTTATGGGCATCATCCGCCTGAGTCTTTACGAACCCGCTATGGTCTTCCGTGCCTGATTCCATTCCATCATCCAGCATCGTTGTCGATGTCCGTGCGCTAGAAAAAAGTTTCGGCGACGGACCGAACCGCATTCATGTACTCAAGCAGGTAAGCCTCCAAGCTCACACCGGAGAAATCATGATGTTGGTCGGTCCATCAGGCTGCGGAAAAACCACTTTGCTCAGCGCTATTGCCGGCACGCTGAAAGTCGAAAGCGGCACGATTCATGTCTTTGACAGTCCGCTTGAAAAAATGTCTAACAGCGCGCTCACGGACTTCCGCGCCAAGAACATCGGTTTTATTTTCCAACAATTCAATCTCATCCCCACGCTTTCCGTTGCAGAAAACGTGAGCGTTCCCCTGTTAATTCAAGGATATTCCAGCCGCTTCGCGATCAAGCGCGCGCGCGAAATTCTCGAAAAAGTCGGTCTCGGCGATCGTTGGAAAGAACGCCCTAACAAACTCTCCGGCGGCCAACAACAGCGTGTGGCGATTGCGCGCGCACTCATCCACGAACCGCGACTTGTCATCTGTGACGAACCCACGGCTGCCTTGGACGCGCACAATGGTGAGATCGTGCTCGATCTTTTCCGTGAAGTCGCTCGATCTGCGGATCGCGCCGTGATCATCGTCACGCACGACAATCGTATTTTATCTTATGCCGACCGCATCGCCCGAATGGACGATGGCGAAATTATCGAAGTCATCAAACAAGATCAGCGCCAGTCCCATCACTTCGTTCACGAACACGCTCACTGATCTGAAATAGTCAAACACACCTATGTCTTTCATCTCACTCATCCTTCGCTACGGCTCCATCGCTGCCGCTATGTTCGGCGTGATGGCCATCATTTTCGTTTCCCAAACCCAAGCAGAGAAACAGATGCCCCCACCGGGCGATCCGCCCATCATGCCTCCGCAGAAACCTTTCGTGGAGTCCGTTGCTGCCACGGGCATTCTCGAATCGCTGAGTGAAAATGTCGCCATCGGCGTTCCGCTTCCCGGTTTGATCACCGAGGTTATGGTGAAGGTAAACGACAAGGTCAAAAAAGACCAAGTGTTGCTCAAGTTGGACGATCGTGATCTGCGTGCCGAAGAGTTGTCTCTCAAAGCCCAACAGAAAATTTCCGAAGCACAAATCACGGTCAGTGAAGCGCAGCTCGCCAAGCTCCAGTCCCAGCTTGAGCGACTCATTTCCGTGACCGACACCCGCGCGGTCAGCCGGGATGATCTGGAAAACCGCAAGCAGGATGTCGCTGTGGCTCAGGCACAGCTTGCTGCGGCCAAGGCACAGCTTGCCGCAGCGGAAACATCACTTGAACGCATCTCGCTGCTGATCGAGCGCCTAACAGTTAGAGCACCGCGCGATGGCACCATCATCCAGATCAACTCCCGCGCCGGCGAATACGCCGCCACTTCACCCAAGACCCCGGCAATGATACTGGGCGATATCGACCGCCTTCAGGTCCGGGCAGATATCGATGAACAAAACGCCATCCGTATCCGCGAAGGGCAGAAAGCTTATGGCTATCTTAAGGGCGACCCCAGTGTCACTTTTCCGCTGGAGTTCATCCGCCTGGAGCCTTACGTAATTCCAAAAACATCTCTAACAGGATCCAGCACCGAGCGGGTTGATACCCGAGTGTTGCAAGTCATTTACTCCCTTACCCGCCCTGGCGATCCTCCGCTTTATGTTGGCCAACAAGTCGACGTATTTATCGAAGCCCCTGAACGTCATAAAAAACCATGAAAGCCCGCCACCTCATATTATCTGGATCACTTTTGTTATGCTCCTGCATGCTCGGACCGGACTTCAAACTTCCGGATGACAACGGTGGTATAAAATGGAAAGCATCCAAATCCACCGCAGAAACCCATCTCCCAGATGATTGGTGGAAACTCTTCAATGACCCCGAATTGAACCGACTCATTGATCGCGCGCTCGCCGCAAACAACGACCTAGCGGCTGGCAGAGCTCGGGTCGATACCGCCCGCGCACTCGTCGGCTTGGACAGAGCGCGGCTTTTTCCTTCTCTCGATCTAACAGGTTCTGCAAACGCCACGCGCAGCTCGCCTGGAGCGATGCCTCCGGGGCCGGTTACAAATCTGGAAAATCAGAATTACCGCAGCAATTTTGATCTCGCTTATGATCCGGATCTATGGGGTCGCAACAAACGTGCGATCGAAGCCTCATCGGCAGAAGCCGCTGCAGCTCAGGCCTTGTTCGATTCCCAACGCCTCGGCATTGCAACCGAAGTGGCGCGGCAATATTTTTTGCTTCGAGGCTTGGATGCTCAACACAGCGTTTTGAAAAGCACGCTGAAAACGCGCCAGGACTATCTTGAAATCCAGAAATCCAGAGCTGATGCCGGTCTAACAGATGGCATCACCACCAGCCGCGCCATGACAGAAGTCGAGCTTGTGAATAATGACATCAGCAGTGTCGAACGCCAGCGGGGAGCTGCGGAAAACGCGCTTGCTGTGCTATCTGGAAAACGTCCGGCAGATTTCACCATCTCTCACTCGGAATTAAATCGTTCGCTGCCTAACATTCGTCCCGGACTTCCCGCGGCCGTTTTGTTGCGTCGTCCCGATGTGCGCGCCGCCGAGCAAGAACTCCGCGCGGCGAATGCGAAAATCGGTGTTGCTGAAGCCGCGTTCTATCCGAATTTTTCTCTCTTTGCGGGTGGCGGATTTGAATCCACCGATCTATCGCAATTCCTAAACTGGCAGAACCGCGTGCTTTCTATTGGTGCCGGCGTCGCCCTGCCGCTTATCGATGGAGGCGCGAACAAAGCGAACTATCGAGCCGCACAGAGCCGTTACGAAGAAGCGTTGGCAAACTATCGGCAGTCTCTGCTCATCGCCCTCCGCGAAGTCGAAGATGCGATGGTGGATCTCAAAGGGTTGGCAAAATCCAGAGCTGCTCTCGAACGCGCCCGCACCAGCTCGCAAGAAACTCTAACACTTTCAAAAGATCGTTTTGAAAAAGGCCTGACCAATTATTTTGAGGTGGTCGATGCCGAGCGCGGTTCACTCCAAATCCAGCTTTCACTCCGTCAAATCGAGGCCCAGCAACGCATCACGCTAGCCGCGCTTGCCAAGGCGCTTGGTGGAGGATGGAGCGGGAAATGAATCGAGAGTCTCGTGGCGCTGCCAACATAGAGATCTCTGGGGGGGACATTGTTTTTCTCAAAAACTCGACCATACTATATCGCGTCACAGATATCGATCGCGGCACCGCCGAACGCGTTGTTTACCCAGTGAGCGAGACACAGTTATCGGGGAAATAGGTGGTTGAGCTTGTTTTTTGGCGGGACATTTGGGGAAGGTTTGGTTTAGGGTTTAGTCGAACTTAGGCATTTATCAGAAAACATTTATGGCAACCATCACCAAACGCGACCTTGTCTTAAAAATCACTGACCAGTTGGGGCAGAAAGGCATGATTTTCACACAGAAGGATGTGCATGAGATCGTGCAGAGTTTGATCGATGAGATTACGGAAAGTTTGACTCAGGGTGATACGGTGGTGTTGCGGAATTTCGGAGCGTTTCAGGCGAAAGAAGTGGCGGCGAAAATTGGACGCAATCCCAAGCAACCTGGAAGCCAGGTCGTCATTCCCGCGAGGGCATCGGTCAAATTCAAGCCCGGCAAGGAAATGAAGGAAAAGGTCGCCACGATCCTGCAGTTGATCCGCGAGCAACAAGCATCGGAATCCTAACAGCTGATGAAGGAACAGATCGACGAGCTGGAACAGTGGGGGGCGGATGTGATTTTCGGCCGTGCCAAAGGTTTCCGCGCAAGCCTTGCTCGCGCGTTGATGCTTGGGCTGTCCGGGTTGTTCAGATTGCTGGTCCAGCTTCGCATCGCGCTTTTCCGCAAGGGTTGGAAGCATCAGGAATATCTCGGAGTGCAGGTCGTTTCGGTGGGAAACATCACGGTCGGCGGCACAGGCAAAACTCCCGTAGTGGAGTTGTTGGCAAAATGCCTCCGCGATGAAGGCCGCAAGGTGGCGATTTTATCCCGTGGCTACAAAAGCAAGAAGCTCGATGTAAAACAAAAATGGAAAGATGCGAACAACCGACCCATCCCGTCGAGCCAAATGCCGAGAGTCGTTTCAACCGGCAGTTCCTTGTTGTTAGATTCCAAGTTCGCTGGCGACGAGCCGTTCATGCTGGCGAAAAATTTGGAGGGAGTTTCGGTCATCGTCGATAAAGACCGCGTCAAAGGCGCGCGTTTCGCCATCAGCCAGCTCCAAGCAGAAACCTTGATCCTCGATGACGGGATGCAGAATTTCAACCTAGCACATTCGATTGATGTGGTGCTGGTCGATTCCCGTTCGCCATTCGGAACCGGTGCGTTGTTGCCGCGTGGCACCTTGCGTGAACCGCCGAAAAATCTGCGTCGCGCCAGTTTCATCCTGATCACGAAATGCGACGGCATATCCAACGCCGAGCTGATTGAGCGGATTCGCAAATACAACAAGACCGCGGATATCATCGAATGCGCGCACGGCCCGAAATATCTGGAGAATCTGTTCACGCGCGAACAGATGCCGTTAGAATTTCTCCAAGACAAATGGGTCGGCGCGATCAGTGCGATCGCCGTGCCGGACAATTTCGAACGCTTGCTGACCAAGCTTGGCGCGCGTGTTGAGATCAAACGCCACTTTTCCGATCACCACCGCTTCAACCGCCGCGACGTCGATCAATTCATGCAGCGCTGTGTTGAGCGCGATATGGAACTGATTCTAACCACGGAAAAGGATGCGGTTCGTTTTCCCAAGCCCACAGAAATCAACGTGCCGATCTATTTCCTCCGCATTGAAGTCGAAATCCTTTCCGGTCAGAAGCATTGGGACAAACTCATCCAACTTCTCTGCAATCCAAAACCCATCGAAGAATCCGTGATCAATCGGGTGGGATGTTATCGGACGTGATGGATGAATCTGATAAATTTAACCACGAAAATCACGAATGACACGAAAGGTTCAGAATCGAACTGTAGACTTCGCTACAATGACGATAACCGCTTGATCCTAATTTTTCGTGAATTTCGTGGTTCCTACTTCCGAAATTCCGTTTAAACCAAAGCCATGCTCACTTTAGGAATTCTCGGCTCTGGCTCCGGCTCGAACATGCAAGCGATCCTAGACGCGATCACTGCTGGGACTTTGCAGGCAAAAATTTCCATGGTGCTTTCCGATAATCCCAAAGCGTTGATTTTGAAACGCGCCGCCAGCCATGGAATTCCGCACGCGGTGATCGATTGTGAGGGGCATAAAAACAAGTTTCCGGATTCCGTCCAAGTCGAGACAGCGGAAAAGCTGAGGCAAGCAGGGGTCGATCTCGTTTGCTTGGCGGGTTTCTTGCGTTTGGTGAAAGCGCCCTTGCTCGATGCGTTTCCATCAAAAATTATCAACATCCATCCCTCGCTGTTGCCGGCGTTTCCGGGAGTCGCGGCGTGGGCGCAGGCGGTTGAGGCAAAAGCCAAAGAAACCGGCGTCACTGTGCACGTTGTGGATTCCGGAATGGACACCGGGCCAGTAATCCTCCAAGAAAAGCTGGAAATTCTGCCCGATGAAACGGCGGATGCCTTACACAAGCGCATACAGGTGATTGAACATCGGATTTATCCGCTGGCGATCTCTGAATACGCTCACTCGCTCAAGCTATGAATGCCGCCATCATCCAACCTCTTCTCAAGCATCTTACCTCCACGGTCATCGGAGCGGAGAAAGCTGCGGAACTGCTACTCACCGCATTGTTGGCAGACGGTCACGTCCTAATCGAAGGCGCGCCAGGGATTGGAAAAACCACGCTCGCTCACACTCTCGCGAGTTCGATCGGTGGAGTTTTCAAACGCATTCAGTTCACCCCGGATCTGCTGCCATCGGATCTCATTGGTTACAATTTGTATCGCGCCGATCAGGGAGTTTTCGAATTCATCCGTGGCCCTGTATTTTCTAACTGTTTGCTCGCAGATGAAATCAACCGAACTTCACCACGTGTGCAATCGGCATTGTTAGAAAGCATGAATGAAGGCCGCGTGACCATCGACGGCGTCAGTCATCGCCTGCCGAAACCATTCATGGTGATCGCCACTCAAAACGATACCCATAGCTCCGGAACGTTTCCTCTACCAGAACCTCAGCTCGATCGCTTTTTGCTTTCGCTGCGCATGTCCTTGCCGGATGCCGGAACGCAGACAGACATCCTTCTCTCCCACGCATCGAAAAACACCGAGCATTCAGAAGCGCCAGACTTCGGGGTGGATGGCGAGACGATCCAACAACTCCAAGCTTCTGTCGGCAGCATTCCTGTTTCCCGTCCCATCGCGCAATACATCACCGATCTCTGCGAGAACTTGCGGAAAATGGCAGGCTCGGAACAAAGTGTTTCGATCCGAGCTTCGCTGGCCTTGCTCCGCGCCGCCAGAGCGAACGCCTTCCTCGAATCCGCTAGCGCGGTTTATCCTGATCACGTTCAAGCGATTTTTCCGGCTGCCATGCGTCACCGCATTCTTTCTGATCAAGATCTCGATCCGATGGAGCTCATTGAAGCTGTGCTCAGTAGGACGCAGGTCCCATAGTTCGGTATTGATCTTTCTGATGTCCCTGCTGGGATGCGGAAAATTTTGAATCGCATCCCGGGGTCTTTGACCGCCGGGCTAATTTCTATCACCTCCCTGGGGCGAGGAAAGGTGACCACTTGATGGTTGATGGTCAAAGATCCCGGCAGGGATCACGGAGCTGTGTTCATAACAATTAACCTAACCCGCGTTCTTCAATTTCATCCTCGTCCCAACCGAGGTAATGTCCGAGCTCATGTAGGAAAGTCGTGCCAACTTCATCCAAATAATCCTGCTCATCCATCTCCACGTATTCCCAAATGTTCTCCACGAAAATCCGGATACGCGGCAGGTTATTCGGACTTGCCTCATCTAGCAATGACGCACCTTCAAACACTCCCAACGAATCCTCGTCTTCAGTTCCAGCAGTTGGTTTTGTTTCAAAGCTCAGCTGACAATTCATCGCATGAGCTCGGATCACATCCGGCAAGACTTTTATAATCTGTGCAATTTCTTGCTCAGCCATTGAGATCAATTCCGAGCTGTTCATGGGTGATTATGAAATTTTACTCGTGCAGGCTTATTCAGGAGTGGCAATTGGTGGTGCCGGATCGGCTGGAGGTAAGCCACCAGGATCTACAGCAGGTGCTGTGCTGGGATCGAGCACAGGTAGCGGCACATCACCATCGAGCTTGATGACAGGCACCTGGCTGTCAACTCCATCCAGAGGCATGATGCCAGCATCACCGGTTGAAATCATCACTGTTGGAACAAATCCGACCTCACCGCTATCGAGTTCAACCTTTGTGAAATTACCGGACAGAGCGATAATTTTCATCGGTGTGCCTTGTGCGAGCAACTTGTCCGCTGCTTGATCTTCTTTCGGTTTGGAAAGGTAAAAGGCCGTGTTATTGATCGCGGCACTCACAAACGCACCGGGCCTGAGTTCCGTTCCGAAATTTGAAGGAGCGGTATTGCCTGTGGGCGGACGTAGGGGATCAATACCAGAAGAATCAAGATTTGCACCCAATGGATCACATGCGGTCAAAACCAGTGTAAAAGGTGCGGCAAGTAGAAGTTTCGCTTTCATAACTTTGAAAGGTTGGCATTTCAGCGAAGTTGGGTCAACGCGTTTCAACCTAAAATCTGCAGTTTCAACTGCGGATTTCAGGTTAATTTATTTCCCGCTTTCATGCGCGCCGATGTCGAGTTAACTCAAGGCATGCGCGTTCTTGCCATTGACCCTGCCGTGCGCAACACGGGCTATGCCATCCTTGAAGGCGACCCTCGGAAGCCGACGGTACTGGCCTATGACGTGATTCATGTTCCGAAAAATATCCTTCAATCCGGCGCGCTCTCCGCCATCCGCACCCACCTCGTCCATCTCATCCAACAATACCAACCCGACGAAGTCGCCGTCGAGGGTATCATCTACGTCCAATCCCACCGCACCGCGATTTCCATGGGCGCTGCCCGTGCCGCCGTCATGATCGCCGCCGCCGATCACGGCATTCCCGTTTACGAATACTCCCCGAAAAAAATCAAAATGGCGGTCGTCGGAAAGGGCGCCGCCGATAAAGAACAGGTCGCTTTCATGGTTCGCGCCCTGCTTGGTCTCGCAGAAAACCCGCCCTCCGATGCGGCCGATGCATTGGCCATCGCTCTCGCTCACCTCCAGGCCTCCGATCCCATCCGCGCTAAGCTGTTAGATAGAAGACTCATTTGAAAACATCATGATCGATTGGAATCAACGTTACGAAATCGGAGACACACCCTGGGAAAAAGGCCGCGTCGCGCCGCCGTTGCTGGAATTGTTAGAAAAAATAGATCCGTCCATTTGGGGTGTTGGACCAGTGCTCGTTCCTGGCTGTGGTACAGGTCACGATGTCCGTGTGATTAGCTCGCTCGGACAGGAAACCCTCGGCCTCGACCTCGCTCCGCTCGCCCTTGCCAAGGCCGCCGAATTTTCGACAACCGGGAAAGAATCCTACGAGCTCGGTGATTTTCTCGATCCCGCTTGGCGCAGGGGAAAAACCTTCACCGCGATCTGGGAGCACACGTGTTACTGTGCCATCGATCCCTCACGCCGTCCCGATTACGCCGCCGCCTGTAAAGAGCTCATCCTGCCCGGCGGCCATCTCATCGGCGTGTTTTTCCTCACTCCAAATGATCCTGGCGAAGAAGACGAAGGCCCACCATTCAACGCCTCCATCTTCGAACTCGACGCCCGCTTCGCCCCGGAATTCGAACGCATCAATTCATGGGTTCCAGAAAATGCGTTTCCCGGAAGAGAGGGCAGGGAATGGGTCGCGATCTATCGGCGCGTAAGTGCCACAATATGAAGAATTTTTAAACCACTGATGGACACAGATATAAAAAAAGTTGATCCGCCAGATCACATCTTTCATAAGTATATTATTCATGATTTATCAGTGTTCATCTGTGTCCATCAGTGGTTGTCTATTTTGATTCAGCCGAACTTACGCTTATAAATTTTAGATCATGTCTCCGCCTTCTCCTGAAATCATCATCTTTCCCGACCCCGTGACTTACACGGAAGGCCTGGAAATTCAGGAGGATATTGTCCATCGCATCCTGGACGGCCAGATATCGGACCACATCCTGTTGTTAGAACACGAGCCGGTTTACACGATTGGCCGACTTCGGGATCAATCTTCACTCGGTGCGGCTTCACTTCCTCATCCCATTTTTGAAACCAACCGCGGTGGCCAAGCGACCTACCATGGCCCGGGTCAGCTCGTCGGTTATCCATTGTTAGATTTGAATTTACGTGGAAGGGATCTTCACTTGCACCTACGCTCCATTGAAGACGCACTTATCGCCGCGTGTGGTGATCTAGGAGTCACTGCAGGCCGACGCAATGGTCTAACAGGTGTGTGGGTTGATAACCGGAAGCTGGCCTCTATCGGCGTTGGCGTGCGGAAATGGATTTCCATGCACGGCTTTGCTATCAACATCACCCGCGAATCCTTGCCGCCCTTTCTCGCCATCACACCTTGCGGTTTGGATGGCGTTTTGATGACTTGCCTTGCCGCCGAGACGGATCACGAGATCACCATGAAAGCTGCAATCGAGGCAATCTCCCAGCGGCTCATTGAATCTCTCACTTCGCAGCCAACTCCTTGATCCGCAGATTGCGCAGCAACCGATGGTCCCCATTGACAGCCAAACGAGTTCGGCATAACAAAATCCATGGAATTCATCCGTCCTCGAAAAGCTGGAGGTTGCTCATCGCTGATCTCGGGGTTCATCCTCGTTGTCGCAGGGGCATGTGTGATCTTATTTCTGGGCTCCGATGTCACTCTCACCTGCAAACGCTCGACGGATACCTGCCTAATCGAAAAAACCAACGTATTCGGCCGGAAAGAGGTGGTGGCAAGCCTTCCGTTGAGTCGGGTGAAATCCGCTAATGTCGAGAGCCATCAAGCCATAAGTAAGACCCAAAAAAGGAATCCCACCTACCAGATCGTTCTGAAAACCGACGACGGCAACATTCCTTTTTCCAATGCCCGGGCTAGGGAAATTCGTGCCCACAGGCAAAACGCCACCAAAATCAACAACTACCTCTCATCGTCCAAGGAAAGCCTCGTAGTTGTCCAAGTCGCTTTAACCGTCAAATACGTCGGCTATCTGTTCCTGGCGGTCGGCTGCTTTGCTCTCCTCCGTGGATTCTGGGGAGTCTTGAATATTTTCAGGCTCTTTATCCCGGGCTAACGGCCAGGGTCAAATAGGCAGGGACGCGTATCTTTACGCGTCCATATCTCGCGGTGGTTATTACGGAAAGAGCTTGATGGGGTACGGCGCGCCTTTAGATATCGACCTTTAAGGATAAAGGTCCCTGCCTAATTCGCGAAATACACCTCCCTTTCCCGTCATGCAAAAAAGCCATTGGGGCGATCTCCACGCGGTTGATCGAATGCATCACTTCGCAGCCAACTCCTTGATCCGCAGATTGCGCCAGCGCACGTTGGTTGCTGCACCGGAGTGAACTTGCATTCCGAAAAATCCTTCGGGAGTAAATTCTTTGCCATCATCCACGAAATCAACGCGCTTTTCGCCGTTGAGGAAAATCTGGATGTGATTGCCTTCGCAGAGGATGCGGATCTCATTCCAATCCTCCCATTTGAAAACCTTGGCACCTTGTTCGGAGAAAGCTGCACATTGCTCTTTGTTCGCTTTGTTAGGAAACAACCAACCACGGCGCGCTTCGTCGTAAAGCCCTGCGGTCCATGAACGATCTTTGCCGTTGTCGTGCTCGCACTGATAACCATTTACGCGACCATTGCCATCAGTGGATTCTTTTTGCAGACCGCGGAACATCATGCCTGAGTTGCCTTTTAAAGTATCGAACTTCATCTCGAAGCGGAAATCGAAGTCTTTGTAAGTTTTCTCTGAGATCAAAAAGGTGTTGGCTTTGACATTTTCACCTGTGCCGATGATTTCGCCGTTCTCAAACTTGAACTGGCCGTTTCCTCCAACCGTTTTCCAGCCAGTGAGGTCTTTTCCATTGGTGAGCGAAACAAATCCTTCTTCCGGCGCAGCGGCTAACAGACAAGGGACGAATGCGAATAAGGTGAGGAAGAATTTCTTCATAAAGATGGAATACATGGCAAAATACGAAACGGAAAGCAGCTTTCTTGCTTGCCATATCGAGTGGGCACGCTTGAGTTAGGTTGTTCAAATGATCACTAAACTGTATTCAGCAGCCCTACGGGGCGTAGATGCCTTCGAAGTCGAAGTCGAAGTCAACGCGCGCAACGCGGAAAATCCCGGCGTCATCATCGTCGGTTTACCCGATGCCGCTGTCCGCGAGAGTTCCCAACGCGTCACTTCCGCGATCATGGCGTCCGCACTGAAGCTCGATCTCGGGATCAAGACCGTGAACCTCGCCCCAGCCGATCTCAAAAAAGAAGGCCCGTCGTTTGATCTGCCCATCGCCCTCGCGATGATCGGCGCGAGTGGCACCGACCCCATCGAAAGCCATCATTTCTGCGTGGTCGGCGAACTCGGACTCGATGGCGCGGTGCGTCCCGTGAAAGGCGTGCTATCCATCGCTCTCAAAGCCCGCGCCTGTGGCAGGAAATTTCTCATCGTCCCAGAAGCCAATGCCGCCGAGGCCGCCGTCATCGAAGGCATCAGCATCATCCCGGTACGCAATCTCCGCCAAGCTTGGGAATTCATCAGTGGGGAAAAACGCATCGCGCCATTTGTGTTAGATCGACGTGCGTTTTTTGAAAGCCACCGCACCTACCATGTCGATTTCAACGAAGTCAAAGGCCAGCACCACGTCAAACGCGCTTTGGAAGTCGCTGCCGCAGGCGGCCATAATCTGCTGATGGTCGGCCCCCCGGGAACGGGAAAATCCATGCTCGCCAAACGCATCCCCACCATCATGCCGGAAATGACCGAGGACGATGCGATCGAAACCACCAAGATCCACTCCATTGCCGGAACACTCGATAAGAAAAAAGGTTTTCTAACCACCCGTCCGTTTCGCGCGCCGCATCACACGATCTCCGATGCAGGATTGTTAGGTGGAGGAACCAACCCCGGTCCCGGTGAAGTTTCTCTCGCCCACCACGGCGTCCTGTTTCTCGACGAGCTCCCCGAGTTCCGCAGATCGACCTTGGAAGTGATGCGGCAGCCCCTCGAAGATTCGACCGTCACCATCAGTCGTGCCGCCGGTTCTCTAACATTTCCCGCGAATTTCATGTTGGTGGCCGCTATGAATCCTTGTCCGTGCGGTTACTGGGGAAATTCTGGGGAAATTGGTGCGCGCATGTGCCGATGTTCTGTTAGACAAATTGAAAACTATCGCAAACGCATCTCCGGGCCGTTGTTAGATCGCATCGACATCCACGTCGAAGTTCCTTTGGTTAATTTCCGCGAGCTTACTTCGGACGTTATCACGGGCGAGTCATCGGCGGTGATTAGGGAAAGGGTTGCCGCTGCGCGCAGCATCCAAGTCGCCCGTTTGAAGACGGCCAAACTCTCGACCAACGCTGCGATGGGTGCGAAGCAGGTGCGCGAGTGCTGCAAGCTCGATGCCGAGGGCAAAGGCTACCTTGAACATGCCATGGAGCAGATGAATTTCTCCGCTCGCGCTCATGATCGAATTTTGAAAGTTGCTAGAACCTTGGCTGACTTAGCAGCTAAACCTGACATCACAAGCAACGAGGTTTTAGAAGCTATCCAATTCCGTTCGCTCGATCGGCAATTGTTTGAGTGAGAGTTAGGTAGTTTTCACTTTCCTCGTAACCTCAATTTTCAATCTGTTCAGGATAGGGGACTCTTACAATCAAGCTGGGCGAATTTCATTTTTCAAATAGGTTGGCATGACCAACGCTATTGGTTGGCGCGTGGGTTCATTTGGAGGCGGAGCGAGTGGCCCTCGTAGCTTATTAGCGTGGGGTTATTTTGAAATACTCTGGATCTGGTGTAGCGAAACCATCTATCTTTTTAAACCCTCTAATGATGCCTTCTTTGCCTGCTAGTTCTCCATCCAAAATTAGTGCTGTGGTTGTGATACCCCCAACTGAATTAGGGAGAAGATCTTCCGTTACTTTTACGATCTTCATTTGATCTCCCGGCTTTATGATTCCGATAAACGTGTATGGTGAAATGGGTTTTTGAATCTCGGCTTTATTGAAGTTATCGGGAATAGGACGAATGAATGCAGTCTCATCCATAGCCATATAAATCAGTGATCGTTTAACTGTAACGACATCTCCGGTATGAAAAGATTTATTTGGAATTTTTTGGTTAGAAATATTTACTGTTGGGCCTTCAGCGCACTGGCACAAAAGTAGAAATTTGCTAATTATTAAAAGATATTTTAGATGCTTCATCTTAGTTGCTATTTTCAATTTGGGCAATGTGGCACTTCAAGATTATGGGATTCCAAGTAATCTGTATAAACTCCAATGAAATGATGCGCTCCCATTAATTTGGGATCGTTCTTTTTATCTCCGAAGATTATTGGAGGTCTTCCACCTCCATGCCAGGCATCAAATTTTCTAGTTGGATTTAAAAAGCCATTTGCTCCATGCGGCACAGGGTCGTTCACATGCGCAACATTTCTAACCCATCTTAAACGACCATTGTCAGGTTGATACTTTTCGCCACCTAAACCGAGGAATGTCACGTGTTTTAATATATCATCAGGGACTAGATCAAACGCTCTATCCGCAATCATTGTTCCTTGGCTATGACCTACAACGTGGATATACCAACAACAGCAGCCATTAGCTTTTAGTTGTTCAGCGGCCTCTTTAATCGCTTTCGCTGCCCTTTTTGTCGTGATGTCTTGTGCCTTTGTTAACTCGTGTATGGGAATTTGCACTAAAACATCTCCTAGGTAAGAAGTTGGGTTTGGCACATAGATCCCAGGGAGTCCTTTATAATCAAGTGAGTCAAATCGCATAAAATCTAATGTTTCTTTCCAGTTTTTAGGCCAGTTCCAGATTCCATTAATTGTGATCATAAACTCGCATTGGCCTTTTTCTATTTTAACTTCACCAAGTGCAGGGCCGAATATATCGCCTGATAGAACAGAAGATGTAGCCCCAGCAAAGCCTTGACCTAGATTTTTCAAATCATTAGGTAAGTCCGAAATTGGCGTTGGCTTAGGCTTCTTCCATTTTGGTTCATATTTTCCGGGCATGCCCCCAAGGTCATCGTACCAAGTATATGAATTATTAAAACAAAACCCATACAGGTTTACCCCGCCTCTTTCCCCTATCGGATCTCTAGATGGCCATCGGCCTGTTTCGGGGTCGTAGAACCTGTAGCCGTAATACATGACTACCCCCTCAAAAGCCTTTGTTTTCGGGCTTCTTGGTTGCTGCGCAGCGGCTGAATTTGCCACATGCGCACGTTTTGAGGTCTCAACGAGCATGGATTCCAAGCTTTCTAATCCATCCGTCTCACCACGGAAAGCGAAAAGCCGATCTATCTATTCCATCCTTCAGCCGCAACCCGCTGGTTGGGTTCAGATTTTCGGAGCCAATATGGCAGAATTTCCAATTGCGTATGATCCGGATACGAGGACTCTTGCATAACCACAAAAACTCTACTTATCGCTGTCCAGTTTTTTGGAGTCAGGCCACCACATCTATGGTTTTAAATTTATTTGATAAACGACGAATACTCGACGAATTGACCATGATTCATCTTGTGGAAGAGGGTAATCAACTCCTTTTGAAAGAGACGGTGTCCCGCCTACATCTAAATCTTCAAATCCTAAAACGGTATATGTGCCTGCTTTTACATCTTTTATCTTTTCTAAAAGCTGAGGGTCAATAAACCTTACTGGAATAAATTCTTTGGAAAATTCTGCGTTTCTTATAACTAATAACTCCGGATTTTCTGGTGGGCCTTTTGTTTTTTTCTGGAGATCAATCTTCTCAATCCATCCCTTCGTCCAGAATAACACTCCGAAACCTTTGCCGAAGTGGGAATCAATCGAAATTTTAGACGGTGAATCCTCCGCGTTGAGAAGAGTGCAGAAACACATGAGAATCAAAGCATTAATGAAAAATTGTTTCATGATTGTATGCCTGGCTGTTTATTTCGGAGCCTAGATTTCGTTCTAACGGTTTTCGGTGAGTAACAAAGTTTAAACAACCTCTTTTCGTTTCTTGAAGTCTTTTGTTTGAGAGGATGGGGTTTAGTTTGTCTGGCAAGTTTGATTTATAAAAATAATACGATTGTTAGATACACACATACAATAGTAAAAACTAACAATACTGTATAAAATGACCAAGGGTTATTTTTTTTAGAAACTCTGCGCATATTTAAATGGAAGTATCCTCGATTTAGTGAAAAAATAACCCAAATAAGTGATAACGCCGATGCGACAGAAATACAAATAGGAACAAAATAATTCATATTAGAGTTTATATTTATTAGTCTACTGCATCGCCTGGTTCCCAATCTCTCATACGCTCAACCCTATCATACTCTATAGTATCTGACTCAATATATTCATTTGGCGTGCCCGGACAGCAAACAACTTTGCGAGTGTACTGATACACTTCGAATTCAATAACAACACGTCTATTAGCCGGAATAAAAAATTCATCCGCGAATGAATATACAAAACCAACGAACAGATTTTTGATTAAGTACGACCCAATAGTTCTGCCTCTCCATGTGGGTTCCCGTGGGCCCTCATAGCCCCATCCATAAATTCCAGCATCAACTCCAGATCTAACAAGCACTTTTTCACCAAAGTAATATTTGCAATATTTTGGCTTTGTTAAATCATCCAACCTTTGATCAGGGTATACTTGATTTGGACTATTGAGATCCATCATCTGTTTCCATACCAGAGCGTTTGCAATATCTACTAGCTTATCTCCTGTTGGAGGTCCTCCTGGAAAATCTTTACCCAACATGCCTTTTAGTTGGCGTTGTTCTTGGTCTGAAAGCCTATTATACCATTCGCCATTCATAAAATATATTTGCAAAGGCTCATTTCCTAAACGGTCTATATAACTTAATGTATTATTAAAGCAGAACCCATACAGGTTCACTCCCCCCATCTCCTCGATCGGATCTCTAGATAGCCATCTGCCTGTTTCGGGGTCGTAGAAACGGTAGCCGTAATACATGACTACACCCTCAAAAGCCTGTGTTTTCGGGCTTTTGGGTAGCTGCGCTGCGGCTGGTTTTGCCACATGCGCACGATTTGACTTCTCAAGGAGCATGGATTCCTCACTTTCTAACCCGTCAGCTCGACCACGGAAAGCGAAAAGCAAATACCGCCGCTCGTCTAGCCGGGGGCATGTTGCGGGCGGAGAATGCGAGTACTAACGAGCCATGAATCGGGCTGGCGCGGGATCTGCCGCCGACGGGCACTTGTTGCTTCGTGTGAATACTCGTAGCCGTGGTAACGGCGATCATTTGATGCTAGCAGGCCAAACTGGTATGGACGGAGCGATAGCACAATCAAATGCTGCCGAGGGTATTCCCCGAGGGAACATCCAGGGAGGGAGGCACCCGGACTGGATGCAGCATTACACACGAAGTCACATGTTCCCAGAGGCTTGCAGATACCGTGACAGCCCGCCGGGATGTTCTTGCGGTGCGGAGCCTAGATCCAAATCTAACGGCTTGAATGTTAATTAGCGGGGACTGACCACAATGATGGTTTATTTGCGAGAGCTTTTGAACAAGATGAGGCTAATCGCAGAGGCGAGAACAATTCCAATGACGGAGCCCGCAATGCGACTGACCGCAAGCGGGTCACCACTATGGGAAATCACGAAAATCAGCTTTGGGACGAGAGCAAGGGCCCAAAGAGCGGCGAGAACGGCGAGGATAATCTTAATGACTTTCATGCGGCATGTTTAATATTTTAGTTAGATACGGTGATTGTGATTTTCCAGCTAACATTAACTACAGATCAACTCTTGCTAAAGTAGGCAAGCATGGTTTCACATTTACATAACCGAATTTGTTTTGATACGGAAGCAGAATGGCGTCGCCGAGTGAAGCTTAGAATTGATCACTCAGTTGACCGACCTAAACTCCATAAAGCTTAAGCGAACCACGGCTCAAAAATTATGCTTAATCACGTGCCATTCTTCTCTGTCCCCTTGTGATTACGTTTGAGTTTTACTACCCAATTAGCAATTTTGATAAAGACTGGGGCAACTGCAGAAAATAACAAAACTGATACTGTAACGCCGTATATCAAGGCTAAATATCCGTGGTGCACACCACAGTAAATACCTACCAGAAAACTCATAACAATCCCACATAATGCGTATGCATAAGCTAATATTTCTTTATCGCGATTGTTCATAATTCAGTAGTCATATTCCTCCTCACGGCAACGGCAATAGTTCTCGTAAATAGCCTCTGGAACCATGAAGGTTGCTGAAAAAATGAAGTATGCACCAGGTGTTAGACCTGTCCAAATTGTCGTTGGACCAGAAATTGTATAAATCCATTTTGTGCTACGAGCAGCTCTAAGACCTCCCATAAAACCTCCGCCATTTATGAATGTAAGAAACTTACCCATTTGAATCGTATCCATTCCTAATGAAACCATTAATCTATAGAGCGGCCACCTTACTGTAGTGGCGCCAACTTCATACATTATAGGATTTTTTATCCATTTGCTAAAATTCGGAACACCCATAAGAATTAAAAAATCTCTCCCATATATTCCTGCATCATGTGATAAAGCCATGCCTTCATCGCAAATGTCATATTCACCACGATCCTCCATAGGACTAACAAAAGGCAAAATACCATCTAACATAGCGGCAGAAGATCGTTGAACGCCGTCAACATACGATCCTGTTCCTTGTGATCCAAAGGCGGATACCATAGTATCACCAAGCCAACGTTCAAAATCAGTATTACCATCGCCAGCAGCGAGAATAAATTGGAAAATCATTCCCAGATAATCCCAATTATTCACTCCGTCATTATTGACGAACCCATACAGGTTAATCCCACCTTCTTCCTCAATCGGATCTCTAGATGGCCATCTACCCGTTTCAGGGTCGTAGAAACGGTAGCCGTAATACATGACTACACCCTCATTTCCCTTTGATTTCTGCGAATTTTTTAATGATTCGCATTCGTGAGGCGTCTGATTTCCCGACGGTGGTGTGTCTTTTGGTGGGGGTTTTGGATTGTTAATCGGAGAGCCGCCGCTGGGTGGATCTTCATCTGGTTCGTCAGATTTTTCGACATCATCCATCACGGTTCGCACACTGCTGCTCGATGATGGATGTGGTGCGCAGGCCGGCATGTTGATTGATGCTTTTATCGCTTCATCATCTGATTGGAAAGTTAATTCCTCGTCCTGCTTTTCTAAACGGCCATGCGGATGGGTGCGGGAGTGAACTTCCGCTAAAACATCGATATTCACGTGCGTGTAGATCTGAGTCGTTTCCATCCGGGTGTGTCCGAGCATTTCCTGAACATAGCGGATGTCGGCACCACCGCGATGCATGTCGGTGGCGCAAGAGTGACGGAACAAATGGCAAGAGCCTGTTTTTTGAATTCCGCAGCGGATCATGAGTTTTTTAATCCATATTCCTAGGTAGGACGGAGTAATCCTTGTGCCGTAGCCACTGATGAACATGGCAGTTTCATTGGGCAGATGATCGAATAGCGGTCGGGACTCGGCTAAATAACGATCCATCCACGCTGCCGCTCTTTCTCCGATGGGGAGTAATCGACTTTTCCCGCCCTTGCCTTTGCGGATAAGGATGGTTCGATTGGCTGGATCATAATCTCCAGAATCCAGATTGATCATTTCCGTGCGGCGTATGCCTGATGCATAGAAGAGTTCTAAAATCGTGCGATTTCTCAGTCCAAAACTTAAATCGCCAGTATTTGGAACAGCTAGGAGACATTGGATTTCCTTTTCGCTCAGAGCTTTTGGGAGTTGGCGGGCTTGTTTTCTTGGTAAATCCAAATCAGCAGCCGGATTAGCGGTAATTATCCCAGCACGACATAACCACGCAAAAAATCTTCTTACGCAACCCAGGCGGGCGAGCTGGGTGTTGATGACTAAGACCTTGCCACCGCGTTCGCTTCGATATTGGTAGAGAAAAAGTTGATATGCTTCCAGATCCGCGCGCTTGAAATCGGCAGGGTCTTGATGACTCGTTGTTTCTGTCCATTTAACAAACTGACACAAAGCCCAGCGGTGTGTATCAATCGAAGCCGCTGAATATCCTCTGGCAGTGAGCTGCTGAAGAAAATTGCCGACATGCACCGCGATACCTAGGTCGTGTTTATTTTTTGGGATTGGTGTGCCGCCTTTGCGGCGGCCACGCATTGCAAGGAGATTGGGCATGTTTTGAGATAGCTGCATGAATTTTTTTATAACAACTCATCGATAAATAAATGCTGGATGAATTTAAGATATGTTAGGAAAATCGATTTCATTTGACTCGGTCTGAGAAATTTAATTTTTAGCTAGTGTGATTTCCTCCCTGACATCGCGTGCGTTCATGCCGCTTACTGCTTGCCTCTCGTTTGTCTTCTTGAAGGGATTGACGTTGGTTCAAAGTGCGGAGGTGAAAGGATGACTTCCCGAAGCATCTGGCTTGGAAACGCCTTTGTTCTGCTGTTTTTTACAGCATGGATGAGCACTGCTACTGCCAAAGAAACTCCAACTCTTGACTCCGCCTTTTCATCGACCACAACGAAGATTTCCACCACCTCGAACGCCTTGAACGTCCCCGTTGAATGGACGTTTACCAACCATACAACAGAGCCTATGGCGGTCGAGAAATTCGATGAATCCTGTGGTTGTTTGAGCGGCCAAGCTCAGCTTCAAGGCACTGTTCCAGTAGAACCTGGGAAAACCGGAGTGATACGCGCGAATTTCACCCCGGGCGGTTATCGCGGCATCGTCCGGAAATCCTTACATGTACGCTTCGTCGGTTACGAAAAGCCCATCGAACTTATCGTCGAGGCTGCAATTCCTTCCAGCGTGGAAGTGTCTAACAAAGAGCCGGTCTGGGCGATGGATGAGGAAATTAAGCCACAGGTCATCGATGTCACCGCAGGCACTGGCGAGGATTTTAATATCAAATCTCTCCAAGGAGTGCCAGAGAGCCTGTTTCAAATCATCCAAGAAACCGTTACTCCGAAACGTCATTATCGCATCCAGATCACGCCACTTAGCTTGAACGCACCGGACATTCAATGTTTGCAAATCCACACCGATAGCAAAGACACCCGCGATCAATTACTGCCTGTCTTTCTCCGCATCGCTAAAACGAAATCCGTCGCCCAAATTCCTAACAAACCATAATGAGCGATTTATCTTCCAACATACGTAAGCCCGTCCTACTGATTGCAGTAGCTCTGCTATTGTTTGCTGGTGTTGCGTTCTTTATGCAACAACAAGGAAATCAGGAAAAGCCCGTCGTAAAAGCGCAAGATCCTTACACCGATTTCAATGCCGACGAACCCATCGCGTCTTATCAAATGCTACGCCACGTTGCAGAGCGTGGAGGCAACGAACATCAGCGAAAGTTCGCGATCGAATGGCTTGATGAACAAACTCGCCTCCGCCTCGCTCCAAAAGCCGATCAAGAAGCATGGTTGCTTTCCGTCATCGAAAAAGGTGGTCATCCTGATTGGGACATCGAAACCCAACTCTGGATTTTCAACAACGCTTTCAACTACCTCCACCTCGGCAAAGAGCACGAAGCTCTCAATAAACATCTCCAAGATCTCGCGCTCAAACATCCTCATACTACGATGCGCCTCTACGCTTTGCAGCACATCGCTCTTCAGCGTTCTATAGGAAACCTAACAGGTTCCAGCGCCGATAAAACTCTCACCCTTCTCCAACAACTCGCCCAAACCACCGATAGCGAAGTGGCAGGTAGCGCCTTAGTTGCTTTGGTGAACTGGGATGGAGCAAACACCCAACCCTCAGAAAAACTCATCGACCTCGCGAACCAACTTGCTGGAGACAACGCGCGCACCGTCGACATCCGCGTCACCGCGATTCATGCAGTGGGCCACCATACGTTGTCACTCGCTCGCACTCTCGCCACTGATCTTTCTCAGCCCGTACTGTTACGTAAAGCTGCCATCGCCTGCATCGGCAAACACGGCACCGAATCCGACGCCGTCGCCCTCCAGCAGCTAACCAAAGAAAACTTTCGTATCGCCCAAGCCGCCGAGCCAGCTTTGAAAAACATCCGCCAATCCAAAAGCCATTGAGGAAATCGCATTTTTCTCAAATCAAAAATCCAAAATCAACAATCATCAATCGTCAATCAATCCGACGATCTAAGACTCCCATGAAATCCCTCATCTCCCTTCTATCAGCCGCCGCTCTCCTAACACTTCCCTTACTTGCTCAATCCGGCCTCACCCTAGAATCCTGGAACAACCTTCCGCAGAGCGATTCGATCATCGTGCTTCAGCAAAAAGGAATTTCCGCTCGTGTTGCCGATGCCACCACCACCGTTGCAAGCGCACAAGTCAGTGGAGTGAGTGTCGCAAAAACCGGTCAGCGCTTGCGCGGCACGATCACTCCAACTCTAACCGATACCTACACCTTTTGGGTCAGCGGTGCAGACAACGTCGCCTTGTGGATTTCCGACGACTCAAGCCGTTTCAACAAAAAGCTAGTTGCCTATCACTTTGGCACCAGCAACATCGCTGAGTGGGACAAGCATCCTAACCAAAAAGCCATTCCTATCCAGCTCACAGGCGGCCAATCCTACTACGTCGAAGCACAAGTGATGGACATCGACGGAGGCGGACATGTTGAAATCGCATGGCGTGGCCAGAGCGGTCGTTACGCACTCAATCTCAACGGCGCCACCGCCACCCAATCTACCACTCAGTGGGGTATGACCGGAGCTAACGCCATCGATGGCAAAACTGGCGGACTATGGAGTGAAGCCAGCCTCACCACCAACGTTCCAAACTCATGGATTCAAGTTGATCTCGCTCAAGACCGCGACATCAACCAAGTGGTGCTCTATAATATCAATCAAAATCAAAACCGCTTATCAAATTTCCGCCTCTCCGTGTTGGACGCGAACAACGTCGAGCTTATCGGACAAAACTTCTTCACCACCAGTGGCAATGTCGGCAACAGCATGGTCTGGGATCTTCCATCCACCGTCACCGGAGCTCGCAAAATCAAAGTCCAACTGTTAGGAAATAACCTCGCAGGCAACGGTCACCTCTCAATCGCTGAAATCGAAGTCTATGGCGCGGGACTCGTAACAGGTCAGGTCAATCATCGCGAAGTCATCCCCGGCACCTACCTCAACACCCTTCAAGCCGATCCAGCAGATTTGAACGACAACAATCTTGCAGATGCCTTCGAGCAACAAACCGGTCTCGCCATCTCAGCACTTCCAGGTGCCTTGTTAGAATTTGGGGACCCTGATCAGGATGGAATTTCAAACTTCCAAGAACAGTGGCTCGGTTCTGATCCACTCACCAAAGAAGCTCTCGGCAACGGCCTGACCCGTTACATCTGGATGGGCATCAATGGCTCCGTGATGACCAATTTCACCCTCAATAACAAATTCTACAGCTACCCGAATGCTGTCGATCACGTTCCTAACATCGACGCAAAATTGAACTACACCCTCTACGGTGTCCGCTACCGTGGTGCGATTGTCGCACCCACCACAGGTGAGTATCGTTTTTGGATCAGCGGTAACGGCGGTGGTGCAGAGCTTTGGCTCTCGGACGGCACGATAAGCGATCCGACCTCTAACACACCACTCACAAATCGTTTCGGAAAAAGACTCATCTGCTCCAGCGGCGGTCTGACCCCGCGTTTCGATTATGATTACAGCCCAAGCCAACGCAGTGGCGTCATTCATCTAACTGAAGGTCAGGAATACTACCTCGAAGCCCTTCACACGGTGCAAAACGGGGCCAGCGAACATGTTTCAGTTGCATGGCAAGCCCCAGGCGTAACACGCCAAGTGGTACCAAACACCACCTTCCTTTCCAACGAGCCACTCTCCACTGATGCTGACGACGACAATTTACCAGATGCCTTCGAGATCACCTACACCCTCGATCCTACCAAGAACGGCTTCAACGATCTCAACCAAAGTGAGTATGGTGACCCAGATGGTGATAAGCTGACGAATCTTCTTGAGTACCAGAACGGCACCAATCCTAAAAACGCCGATACCGATGGCGACGGCTACTCCGATAGCGATGAGGTCAATCTCTACGGCAGTGATCCAAACGTCTCTAACAACCTCACTCCTGTTACCCTCACTCTACCAGCCCTCAACCAATACACCAGCGCCACTGGTAGCTGGAGCACCCAAAGCAACGGCACCCTCCTCGCCAATGAGCGACGTGGTGGTATCACCTACACCTTCACCGTTGCCCAACCCGGTGTGCATGAAGTCGCCGTTGTGGTCGGTCTGTTACAACCTAACTATTGGTATACCCAATACCTCAAACTGAGCCTCACTCTCAACAATGACAGCTCGCCGTTTGCAAGTGATGTCCTCACTTACCAAAACAGCCCAAAGACCATGCGCGCCGTGACGCCATGGTTAGCAGCAGGCACCCACAGCATCACCCTCTAGCACGACAACTACAACGCCACGCTTCGCCTGCGTTTGGATTCACTCACTGTCAAGCGCCTCGGTGGAGCAGACCTTGATGAAAACAACATCCCCGACTGGCTCGAAACCAAAGCCGCTTCGGAAAACGCCCTGACCCGCGTCCCAACCGAAAGCCGCACCTCGCCGGTATCCATCGAAGGTATCACCAAACAAATCACTGCCACCACGCTAGGCGTGCTTCCTCCAGGAGCCACCACGGCCACCAACGTTTCAGTCACCGAATCCATCAACAACACCTTCTTTGCCGATGTTCCACTCAGCGCAACTGGAGCCGTTACTCTCAACGCCAGCATGCAGAGCGGACTCGCTACCGAATCCCACAACATCATTTGGACAGCCACTAACCTGTTTGAAAGTTTCACCAACAACACTCTTCACATCCGCAAAGGCGATGCCCTTCTCCTTGATGCATGGAGCGGTGCCTCGGCCGATGCTCAGCCTTTCACCGTCACTTCAAATGGCACTTTGTTAGCAGACCCTACTAACCAAAACACCACCCACACCTCAGGCGTTCCGATTACTGCGATCTTTGCCACCGCAGGCACCTACACCTTGGTAGCCACTCACAATAGCCAAACTGCTACGGTTACCGTTCAAGTCCACGAAGCTAATTTCGGTGCCTCACACCTGGTCCAGATCAACACCGCTCGCACATGGACCCCGACCACTTTGGGAGCCAGCCACATCGTCGAATCAGATCAGCGCATCGTCTTCACTGAAACCACGACCACAGGCGCTCGTAAATTCCTCGCCAAAGCCGACAAACCGATCACTCGTTACGTCCTCACTCGCTTGCCAGAGAATGTCGATGGCGCACCTTCCGCCGTCCTCTCTCGCGGCACCGTCCATGCCTTTGATCTAGGCCTAGTCGATCGAACCCAGGATGCTCAAGTCGTCCACCGCTACGATGATGGCACATGGCTGCTGCGCAACACCTTCGTTGCAGTCAACCTTCCCGATGGTGTCACCATCCGCATGACCCAGAGCCTCCAAGGCACACTCTTCATCGACGGCTCAACCGTCTTAAATCTCACCAACGAAGATTTCGATGCCAACGGCATCGTCGAAGTCTACTACGAATACACCGGCACCCTCGCCCCCAAACTCTGCCACAACATTCAGGTCATCTATCAGCCCTAATTTTCATATCTCAAATTTCAATAAGACATAAATCTCTCACTCTTAGCTCTATGCCCTCAGCTCCAAGCTCTTCTACCATGAAATCCCACTTCTCAGCCCTCCTAACCGCAATTGTCCTACTCCAAACCCTCTTACCTGCCCAGCAATTCAACCCGCCGCCGGATCCGTGTTGTTCATGTTTGAGCATTGCTATTGCGAGTGAAATAAACCCGCAACCGAGAGACCCTGGTTGCCCTTATCCTAAATTGGTTTTTGATACGGATGGCACGGCTACTGCAGGTGTTAAAATTATCAATAAAGGCAGCACGGAATGCACCAAAACTCTATCAGTTACGGTCGGAGCACGTGAAGTAAATGGGGATGCGACACATCCCACTACCCATACTATCAGCGTTGCGCCTGGCGCAACATCCGCACCACTCGTGTTCGTTTTTACAGAAGATCAACTGCGTGAGCACAATGAATGGGAGATTTATTTCTCCTGTGATGAAAGCGCAAGCACTCATACCAGCACGGGAGAATGCTCGGGTAGAATTCCTATTAGAGCAAGTGGATGTGATGATAGTGCGGGTTTTGAAAGTAGCTGCTCAAGCGGCGGTTGCGGCGGCAGTGACGAACCCATGATCTATCCTGATGGATCATTTTGGATTCCAATGCCTTTAGGTAAAGGTGGCAGCAACGGTAATGGCGCGGGTGTACATTGCCGATTTCCAGGAACCGATTCCAATGCAGATCTCGCGAATGAAGGAACTTCTTCAGCCACTGATATTGTGACGAAAAGTTGCGCGGTAACCCGTGGCGGTAATGGCGCTTTAGCCTCTATCGCATCCGAAGACACCACTCTAAGTTTCTCCGCTGCCGATCCACTCATTCTCTCGCAAGATCCAAAAGCCTTTACCATCACTCACAGAAATACTTCAGGCACAGATTACCGCGCCACCACTTGTGCGCTTATTAACGATAATGGAGTCAAACGCCTCCGCTTAGATTCCACATTTAATCAATCCACATACCGCTACGAGCAACACAAAACCAGCCCTAACACCCGTATCCTTGAGATGGGTAGAGTGAGTGGTGAAGTATTTTCTGCGCTACGCCAGACCACTTATGTTAGAACTGAGCCATCGCCAGGAACACGTGTCTATCGCGTCACCGTTAGAGAGCGACCCAACACGAGCGTCCAATGGACTTCAGATTCCACCATCGTTTCAGTCACCGAAACCACATGGCAAAAACAAGTTTATGACTGGGTGAAAACCAAACAAGTCATCGATCCCGATGGCGCAGCCCTCACCTCCACTTGGACTTATTACCAACCCGGCGAAACCACTGGAGTTACCACGACTGGACCAGAAGTGCAGTTTGGTGAGGGTGGATCAAGTAGCAACATTCCACTGGCTAATAACGTATCCTCCACACGCGGAATGGGACGATTGAAACAAGTGACCCGTTACGATGGCTACCAAGCCTTCTATACCTACTCGCTCGGTTCCACTACCATCACCCAACCCTACGCTGGAAACCCCAGTGGCAAGGTGACGACGATCTCTTGGAATTCAGGTTCCAGAACCCGTACCATGACCACGCGCATCAACGGGATTATCTCTGCGCAGGTATCAGAAGCTTTTACTCCGATTACAAAAGTCAGCACCAGATTACGCGCATCAGGTGGTGGTTCAGGCAGTTCAAAGATCACTCCTTCAAAATACAGACCAGTTGTTGTAGGCACGGACTTCGGCGGAAAAGTCGAACTCGTCAGACATGAAGACGGAACCATTACCACCTACAACTATACCCGGAATTCAGGTGGAGGCTACACCACCATAACCGAGACCGGCTCAACCGCAGGTGAAAACGGAACCTCCGTCATCAAAGGCACTCGAACCACCACCACCAAAAATTCACGCGGCACCACCATGGCTCAAACAACCGAAGCCATTGGCTACGGAACAGGTAGTGCGATCTTCAATTCCATGGCCGTTACTGAAGTCGATTCAGTGGGACGCGCGCTCGAAATCGCTTATCATCCTGAAACGATCACCATCAGCGGGGGAATAGTCTCCGCCTCCAATCCAGCATGGGTCACAGAAACCGAATACTCCTGCTGCGGGGTTTCGAGCCAAACCGACAAATACGGAGTCAAAACATTTTACTCCTATGATGGCCTCAAACGCCGTATCAAATCCAACACCCTAGGTGTCACCATCGAGACGCTCTACAACGGCCTCACTGTCGAAACCCATCGCTACGCTGAAGCTGCCGTGACCTCGGTTTCTGCCATTCCTCTCGCTGCTGGCAGCACCATCATTTCTAAAAGTGTTAGAAACCTCAGCGGAACCCTTCAAGAATCATGGAGCCCCGATCCAACCTCCACAACCCCTGGAGATTTGGTAAAATCCTCATCCACCGCCACAACCTACCAGCCTGCCTCAGGATTATCCTCTCGCACCGTAACCACCGCAGCAGATGGTTTTACCCAAACAACTGACTCCTTCCTCGATGGCCGCACCTCCAAAACCTACGGTGCCCTCAGCCCAGCCATGCAGTATGCCTACACGGTAAATACCACGGGCGAAGTCACCAGCCAATCTTACCTCGATGGCACCAACCTTCGCGAAACAACCACCACTCAAACCGACTGGGACGGCCGCACCTTGAGCATGACCTACATGGACGGTGCGACAGCAACCATGGAATATAATAGCAAAGGCCAAATGTTCAAATCCACCGACCCCGATGGCGTTGTTTCTCTCATGGTATACAACACCGAAGGCGAACAAACCATCAACGCCATCGATCTGAACAGAAACGGTGCCATCGACTATGGATCCGATACAGTTCAATTCTCCGAAACCATTCCCGCCCTTGATACAGCAAGTAAGCCTATCTGGAAATCCATTAGCAAAGTCTGGCAACCCGGCGAAACCAGTCCAACAGGCGGGACGATTGTTTCCACAACCTTACAGAGTGCCAACGGACTCATCTCTGCAAGTCAATCGATTGGAGTCGCGAATCCGTCAAGCAGCGTAACCTCAATCAACGGAAACGGAAGTTGGACTACCACCAGCACTTCTCCAGACGGAACCAAATCTCTTAGCAATTACTCCGGCGGAAGAATGGCTTCCATGTCCAGCCTGGCCTCTGACAACTCTGTCATAGAATCCCAAACTCAAGGTTACGACACTCTGAACCGTCCCATCACCAGTACGCACTCTCGCACCGGCTCAAGCACGACAAATTATCTTTCTGACACCGCAGATGTTGTTGCGAGCGTCTCCGATGCAGGCGGTCGCACGACTGCTTTTGTTTACGATATTCGCGGCAGACAGATTTCCGTTAACGCCCCAGATACCCTCGACTCTAACAACGCAACTCTAACAAACGTCACCACCACCACCTACAACTCCGACAACACCGTCGCAGAAACCAACGGCGATCAAACCTACCGCGTCAGCCACACCTACGATTACGCAGATCGCCAGATCAGCATGACCACCTATGGAACAACGACGGCAACCACCACTTGGCAATACAGCACCACACGCGGCTTCCTCCTATCCAAGCGAGACGCGGCGAACAAAGGAGCCACCTACACACGTACCGCAGCAGGGCGCTTGGCAACGCGCACATGGGCAAGAGGAGGTAGCACAACCTATTCATACGATAATGGCGGAAGAATGATTTCCACAAATTACTCAGACAGCACCCCAGACGTCACCATGGCTTATGATGCCATGGGCCGCCAGACCACTCAAACCAACGGACTCGCCACCAGCGCGTTTAGTTACAATACTGGAAATCTCCAAATCGATACCGAAACCATTACTTACAATCTTCCCGGAAAACCAGCCTTCAGCCGCGTAATTGACCGCAGCCAGGATAATCTTAGCCGCGAATCCGGCTGGCAATTCAAAAACGGCACCACCACCGAAAACGAAGTCTCATACAACTATGGAAGCACTGACGGCAGACTCGCATCAGTAACCAGAGCATCAGATACTTTCTCCTATCTCTATACTCCAAACTCTTCGCTCATCGCCAGCGTGACTTCTCCAGTCCATATCGTAAGCAACGTCTTCGAAACCACCCGCAACGTCCTCGCCTCCAAGGTTAACAAGAAGATCGACACGACTACCGTTTCGAGCTATTTCTACACGGTGAATAATTACGGTCAGCGCACAGGAGTCACCACAGGAGGCACAGCCTTCACGGGTTCACCTTCATGGCTCTGGGGCTACAACAGCAAAGGCGAAGTCGTCAAAGCCGACAGTAGTGAAGCCGGCCTCGACCGCGCTTATCAATATGACGGAATCGGCAATCGGCAAACTGGCGGCGACGTATCGTCGCCGATCTCCTACACTCCCAATATTCTGAATCAATACAGCGCCATAGGCGCCCTCACTCCAGTTCACGACTTTGACGGCAACATGACCAGCGGGCCGCTTCCAGCCAACGTTAACGCGAACAGCACTCTTGTTTGGGATGCGGAAAATCGATTGATCGAAGCCCAAGTCAACGGCGGTGCAACCGTGAGCTACGTGTATGATTCGCAATCTCGCCGCATCGCGGAAACAGTCGGCAGCGCAACAACCGTTTACGTTTATGACGGATGGAATCCGATTGCGGAATACAACACAACTTTTGCGCTGATCAAAACCTACACCTGGGGAATCGATCTATCAGGTTCAATACAAGGCGCAGGCGGAGTAGGTGGACTCCTCTCCGTAACAGACAGCACGGGAACCTACTTCCCAACCTTTGACGGAAACGGCAACGTCAGTGAATATTTGGATTCTACTGGAAATATAGTAGCTCATTACGAGTATGATGCATTCGGGAAAACAGTCGTTGCCACTGGAACAAAATTCAACGACTTCGCTCATCGATTCTCGACGAAGCCTTTAGATCTAACAACTGGACTATACTACTACGGCTACAGGTTCTACGACCCTGAAACCGGCCGCTGGCCATCTAGAGATCCGATTGGGGAAAGAGGCGGGGTGAACCTTTATGGGTTTGGAGCGAATGATGGGGTGAATGATGTGGATGTGTTGGGGATGTGGTATTTTGAAGTCCACGGTGAAGCTCCTAGCTACACTCAAGGAAATCGCACATATTCGGTAAAGTCATTTCTAGGTAGTCCGACTTCTTACTTTACTGATAACAAAGAAAATCTAACAAATATTATTGAAAATGCCAAAAAATTAGGGAATATAAAAGATGTTGATGGCAATTATTGTTTTGATGTAGTCATCGATTTTCGGCCATTATCTATTAGTAATCTTCATGGTCATGCTGCTGGTTTAACTAATCCTGATGATTTATTCTTTTTTATGACACATGGTGGTGATTACAAATTAGTGCCAGAAAAGCGTAATAAATTAGCATTGGCAGAACAGTATGTGTGGATGCTAGACGGTTCGATTAGAACCAGTTATTTCAAATCATTGTTCAAATCCAAAGTTATGATAAGTGCATGTTATCATTGGCCTGATAGGAATGGAACAGTTGGCAATTCTACATCTTGGCAAGAAAGTGAAAAGTGGCTTAAAGAGGAGTTTGAAAAATACTCGGAAAATTGTCAAAAATGCGAAAGAGTAAGAAGGATAGTTATTGCTTCAGGTCCTCTTGCTCAAAATCTTCCCTCCACACTTCAGAAGCACATAGTTAACGATAAAGATAGTGATCCTGGAGTCGAATATGAAGGAGGTAAGTGATATGAAGCTTAAAAAAATTATCATAATTAAAATGTTGTGTTTTCTCGTTTTGCTTAGCTATGCGCACTCTGAGACTAATTTAAGTCTTGAAGATGGCATGGCTAAAGCTCAATTTGTAGTTTATGGCGGAATCAAGTCATTCAAATACACATTTATATACAAAGATAAAGAGATAGGCGGAGAGGAGGCTTTAAAGCTCATTAAATCAATACCTTCGAACGAGACTCAGGTTGTTATAAAATATACTGTGGTTGTCGATGTAGAGAAGACGATTAAAGGCAGTATAGGTGTGGGACCGGTAGTATTTACGTGGCAAGATCTAGCTGATTCTATGTCTCCACATATTAATGTGCCGATGATTCACGAAGATAAACGGAAATTTTTTTGGTATTCTATAGATCCAATTCAGCATGAATATTTACAATATTCCGTGAATATTTTTGCCGCAGAATTGAATGATCCTCAGATTCCAAAACTATTTGGTGTGCCGAATCAAAAGGGGACAAATCACCAAAGGACAGACAAACCATCTCCCCCAGGTGACAACAACGCCCTAGAGCATGAGGGGAAGTAATTAACCTACTTCAAAGCCACCTTAAGCGTCTTAGCTGTTAATTTCCAAATTCTCATCGTACGCAATTGGAAATTCTGCCATATTGGCTCCAAAAATATGAACCCAACCAGCGGGTTTAATTTCACTCGCGTTTGATTTTATCTATCGTTCAGGTTGGGGGCATACTTGGGTTTTCCAGAAAGGTTTGTTCCAGATAGCTCTGTAGGATTTTCAGTTTCGACTTTCGAATTCGAGCGATTGGGATGGCGTCATAGAGCTTCGCCTGAGCGAGCTTCATTCCCTTTTGGAAGTTGGTCTTTTTTGAGGCGGCATGGATGCTTTTGAGGAAGCGCATAATGTCGCGTTGCTCGCTTTTTGACTCGGGATCGCAATTAAGGACTAGTTTATGGAGGTAGTTGTGAACGATAGGAATGAGGAGCTGCAGGTGTTTGATGTCGTTGCGCTTTTCTGTGGGTGAGTCCTGTTCAAGAGTCGCGCAGTTTTCGGCCTTCGCGATGAGAAGCGTGGTTGGGTTGATTACGAGGTATGGACTGTTATCCAAATCGATGGCGTCTTCGAATACTCGGTCTTTTTCAGTGTGAATTCCATTGATGCTTCGCATGACATCGATACGGGTATCGGGCATGTCGTTAGGCATGATGGCGAACTGGATGGGTTGGCGGCAGTCCGCGAATGTTTTCAGTGAAAAAACTTGTGATTTGTTCGCCAGATTGACGATTTGCCGTTGCAGTGCCTTGGTGATCACGAGGTCCATGTCGGCAGACATTACGTTGCTCCTTCCAAGTAATTTTTCCAATTGACCTTCAGTGAGGAATACGGCCGCGAGCAAATTGACTGCCTGCCCTCCGCAGATGACTACCTCACCTACGGCTTGCGGTAGTTTTTCGAGAACCGGAAAAAACTCGTGGGCTTCGTATTGTGGGCCTTCACTCATCTTGTGTGGGTTACTGCGTCGATCCATTTTTCCCTGCCATGCAGCCGCCATTTACGGATGGGGGCAGTTGTGACGACAAACGCATTGCGCTTGCGGATTTCCATGGGGGTGGCTTCTTTTCGTTTCACGGCCAGTTCATCCTGCAGCCGCGATATGGTTTTCTCCTTTTGGATTTTCTGGAAGGTCATGGGTTCCTCGCCTCGTGCCAGTGCTAGGAAAAGATCGAGCGTGTGTAGCTCGGTCGCGATCCGGAGAAAATTCTGGAGGCTGGTCCGGCCAGTTTGTTCGAAATATCGGATGGTTCCCAGAGGAATTCCGGCACGTTCGGCCAATTCCTTTTGGGTCAGATTCAAGCTGTTTTTGCGCAGGGCTTTGAACCAGCTCGCGAGCTCCTTTTCAGGTTCGGAAGGCTTGGTTTTGTGCGTCTGCGATGGTTGGCGTTTTTTCATCGGCTTTAAAACTAAGAACATTTTATTACTTTTTTTGAGGATGTCAAGTTGGAGACTGCCATCCTCATGTGTTTTTTCTTTCATGGTTTTCTTGATCTTTTCCTCAGGTAGGCTTGGCGTTGGTACTCCTTGGAGCAGGGGTTACAGGCATAGTTCGGCCATGACTTGCCTTTGCTGTTGATCATGCGGAATTCGGCGAGGTTTTTGACTTCCTTGCAAATTCGACAGCGTTTGGTACCATCTGGCAAGCGGTCAAAAGCCGCTAAATCCCTTATAGAATATGGCTTTTCGAGTTTCGTGAAATTGTCACCGAAAATGGAATCCATATCCTTGTGGTTACTGGGGAAATTCTGGGGAAATTGGTGCGCGCATGTGCCGTTGTTCTGTTAGACAAATTGAAAACTATCGCAAACGAATCAGCGGCCCATTGTTAGATCGCATCGACATTCACGTCGAAGTTCCTTTGGTTAATTTCCGCGAGCTTACTTCTGACACAAACACCGGCGAGTCATCGGCGGTGATCAGGGAAAGGGTCGCTGCTGCGCGCAACATCCAAGTCGCTCGTTTGAAGACAGCCAAGCTCTCAACCAACGCTGCGATGGGTGCGAAGCAGGTGCGCGAGTGCTGCAAGCTCGATGCCGAGGGTAAAGGCTACCTTGAACATGCGATGGAGCAGATGAACTTTTCAGCCCGCGCTCATGATCGTGGCCTGACCCCAAAAGTTAGACAGTTCTAAACTAGAGTCATTGTGTTGGTTCTTGGTTTAATGTGAATGGCGGGTGTGGTCAAGCTGACATCAGCTTGCTGGGGTCTGGGGCGAGTAGCCCCAGGT
>JBILAN010000066.1:0-14407 GCA_044354135.1 Luteolibacter sp. | reverse complement strand
ACAACGCCGAGTAATCACTAGCGAACCTTCACCTCCAGACGAAATCCTAACCGCTTGGACGGAGCGAAGCGTAGTCAAACTAGGAACCAAGAACTAGGAACTAGGAACGAAAAACTAACAAAAACTCCATTCTATACCTGGCAGTTTTTTGTTCATCTTCGCCACTTGCAACACCATCTTGTTGAGCTTCTCCTCAGAGCCCACCACCTTGATGGCTTCGTTGATATCTTCTTGGTTCATGTTTTAAATTTAAGGTGACCTCTCAAATCATCATCCAATAATCCCAACAAATTCCCCAAGCACACGAAGTTCATTCACCGTATCAGAATCAAAAGTCATCGGCTTGAAACTGAAATCCATCGAATCGGGTTCTAGGCGAATTTTTTGGTGAGCCCAAGAGTCTCCCGTTTCGGTCTTCTCGCTTCGATAGATTTTCACCGTGTATTGACCACCGGTGTCGAGGTCTTGGATGTCGCGTGATTGAACAATGACGACTTTGCCATTTCTGGATCCGTCTGAGGGTTCGCGGAAGAGACACCATGATCCGTTAGGGATTCGTCGGTTCATCGACTCGCCGATGACTTGCGCAATGAAGAATCCGGGTTTCGCGGTGAAGTGGTCGGGGAGTTCGGCGTATTGGCAATCCTGCAACCATTGTTCTTTGCTGAAATCTCCGGCCGCGATCTTGATGTCGAAAATGGGAACAGCATTCGGGCAATCGTTCACTTCTTCGGGCGTGAGAATGCGGAATGGACAGGCTGAAGGAGTGCTAGAAATTTCAGGCTCCTCGAATATTGGAACAAGAGCCCCGACGCCATGTTCTGCGAAGTAAATATTTGTTTCCGGATCTGTGCAGTAAATGTAACAGCCCTTCATTCCGCGGGTCATCAATGTCCGGTAGGTATTCTTGATAATGAGATCAGCTTTTGCACGAGCTTCTTCTGCCTCTGTCTTTAGCATGCCTTTGTAACCCTTGATCGAAGCGTCATTGTTTGAGCGTTTGGCTCCATCTGTGATTATTTTCCCATCACGAACGATAAGATCAGGACCGATAATAACGCCTATGTAATCCAGCTCCAGCCCCTGGCAGGTATGAATACAACCGATCTCGGAAACGGATTCTTTTGAGATCATCCAAAGAGGCCCATCCTTCGTTAGATTCCATCGCGCTCTAAAATTTTCAGATGGAAGCTCGATATCGAATGCTGCGGGAGTTTTCTTTGATTTCCAGTCCCAGCAGTAACCCGCGACCATACGAGCACGGTTCGCTACTTCGTTTCGCTTGTAGATGAGATCGCGGAGATCTGAGGCGCTATCGCAAACTTTGAATTCGTAGTTAGCTCCTTCAAGATTGGTGTTAGCGGTTTCACGAATCTGTAGCACATCATCAATCCAAGCAAGATAACCATTGGAGCCGTTGCAACGGAATTGAGATTCAAGTTCTAGTTCAGTAATTGTAGCTCCGACGTGCTTTGCCCATTCACGGAGTTGTGTAGCTTCACCGATATCCTTCCAGTGAATTCGCTGATCTTCATCTAGAAAGAAGATCGTACAGTTAGAAGCTTCAATGAGTTCTTTGATCTGGTTCTCACCAAGGTTTCCATAAAGGCCGGATTTCTCGTTAAGACGGTGAGCTTCATCAACAATCAAAGCATTGAACGTGTCTTTAGGAGTATTGGAAAAACCTCCTGATCCGACGAAGAGATTGGAGATACGATTTTTCTTCATCGATCCCGTGAGTTTACTTTCGTAAACGGCGCGCGGCGCGCTGTTTTTAGTAACGTATTGAGCGACTAACCCGAGATTCGTGAGTTCTACGAGAAGATTGATAGCCACCACGGTCTTTCCGGTGCCTGGACCTCCATTGACGATAATTACGTTCTTATTCTGAGCATTAGACATCACAGACAAATCCAAAGCGGTTTCATAAACCACCTTCTGATCATCGATCATCGTAAATTCTTTATTTCCCTGCATGAGGGAAGCGAGGTGATCTGCAAGACCTTTCGAGGGACGAATCTTGCCATCGCGGATACGATACATCGTCTCTCCTTTGTCGCCGTATTTCACATGCTTCTTTATGAACTCACGTAGCTTTAACGCGTCGTCACGTAAAAAGGCTGGAGCAGCCGTCGTGTGTCGTGCG
This sequence comes from Luteolibacter sp., assembly GCA_044354135.1. GTDB lineage: Bacteria > Verrucomicrobiota > Verrucomicrobiia > Verrucomicrobiales > Akkermansiaceae > Luteolibacter. The sequence goes on along the minus strand of JBILAN010000066.1, from coordinate 12,261 downwards.
TAAAACGGATCAAGAATAACGCTCGGTGTCTCGCAATTATGTAGATACGCACACGGCCTGAGATGGATTGGATCAAGTCTTACGGTTTCATTGTAATCCTCGATTAGCACTGCATAAGACCAAGCCTGATAAGATGGATGACTCACTTCCCGCTCCCGTCCTCCAACGAAAGTTGAGACGATAGCATCCCGCTTGGTAGCTTTAGCAGATTGCCATTGCTTGAGTTCGACGATCACAGCCGTGCGTTGCCCATCTTCCCGTGTACCAGTGAGGATGAAATCGATGCGCTTCCCCGTATTGGGAATATTGAACTCAATAGCCACACCCGTATCGGTGGGGATATCTTCATCCGCTAAGACTATGCTCATCTCTTTGAGCGAATTTTTCCAAGCGGCGAGTTCGCTCTTTCCCACAGATTTTCCTGTAGCTCCTTTGAGAGCGTCGTGAACCTTATCCTCAATCCGATTGGATAAAATATCATCCTGAAATTTGGTCTTAGTTTCGAGATAAACGATCATGTTTCATCTACTTTGGATAGGGATTCATCAGAGTATTCGTTATACTTCTTCGAGCTGCCTTTCACTCGTTGCGCTGGATATTTGAGAGCATTCTTTTCGATCTTCCTCTCCATTACCGCTAGGAGATCGATCCCGAGATTGTCTGCAAGTTCTGTTAAGTAGATTCCAATATCCGCAATCTCATCTTCAATTTCCTTACGCTTCTCCGAAATCCGCGCATCGAGTTCCTCAGGAGATTTCCACAAAAAATGTTCAAGCAGTTCACTGGCTTCAATGGAGATAGCGATCGCCATGTCTTTAGGATTATGGAACTGCGCCCAATCCCTCTCATCACGGAAAGCCCGTATTTTTGCAGCGATCGCTTCTAAATCCATTGAACAGTATTTCTAGAGGTTTACATACCTTCTGAAAGCCCAAAACGTTAGAATTTCTATTTTCAACACTAAGGGACAAACAAGAATGACCCTGTTGACGTACCATTCGAAGCAGATGATTATTCATGATATTATTGACATTAAATCTATAAAGTTGTTCATTTGAACAACTTTATAGAACGCTCTCCAATTAAGCACTCCTAAACCAGTCTCCATTTTCACTAAGAATTATTCAGAAATTCCTGGAAAAATCCCAATCCGCAAATAACCTATTACCAAGAATGAAACACATCGAGCTATTTGCCGGTTGCGGCGGACTATCCTTAGGATTCAAAGATGAGGGCTTCGACCTCGTTCTGGCTAATGAATTATCACCGATGGCAGCTGAGACCTTTGCCTTTAATCACTTAGACGAAGATCTCACTAAATCCGGTGACTTGAACAAAACTAAGACATTTTGGATCAGCTCGCAGTTCTCTCGCAAAGAGGTCAGTAAGCGATTGAGAGAAGAGCCACTCGGACAAGCCGATAAAAAATACAAAGAGGTCGAGGAAACAAATGCGAAAACTCTGTTAGGCAGTCTGACAATAGGCAGCATTGTAGATCTCAATAAAATCCTAAAACAAAGAGATGATCTAGTTCAGTTATTGAGCAAGAATCTGGACGTAGTCAGCGGCGGCCCTCCTTGTCAGTCATTCAGCATGGCTGGCATGAGAAAAAAAGATTGCGACAAAAACTCATTACCATGGGAGTTCGCTAAGTTCGTAGAGTTAACGAAGCCAAAAATTGCACTACTTGAAAATGTCACCGGAATCCTGAGACCCTTCACAGAAAATGGAGAAAAATATCATGCTTGGTTTGAAGTAGCGAAAGCATTTGTCGGCATTGGCTACGTGCCCATCTGCTTGCACATAAACGCAAAATATGTAGGTGCAGCTCAAAACCGTCCGAGATTTGTCATGATCGCGTTAAGACACGACATAGCCGAAACGAAGGCCAACGCAAAAGACTCATCGCTTAAAAAAGCGCTATCTCATGGTCTAGCATTCTACAAAAAGGTGAACGAAGGCCTAAAAACCAAAGTAACTGAACTGTCTTTTTTTGATGTTGAGACCGATAAGGATTTCTTCAAAGGCAACGTCTTCGGTCCATTGAATTCTAAATGTAATTCATTATCTTCAGCAAAAGATGCAATAGGAGACCTAAGAGGAAACCGTTTTAGTGAAAGCACTTATGTTAAAGAAATCAATTCATTGAAGAATGAGCATAAGCATACCGTAGACAAATTTAAAAACCACGAATTACGTTCTAACAATTTTCTAGTTCAGTCCAGATTTAGGCTATATCAGATTATGAACACGCTCGATAAAAAGCAGCGAAAAGAACTAGCTATTTTCCTCAAAGATCCTGAATCAGGAAGCCTGAGCAAAGAGACCAAAAACACACTCCTAACGCAGAAGTATCTTGATCCGCTAGGGCAGTTAACAGAACTGGAATCTCAAAAAGATCTACTATCGTACCTAAAAAACCTAAAAACGAAGAAACAGACACAAAAAGCTCTACTTCCGAATTTACCTGCTCCTGCTGCGCTTTCTATTCCAGATGATGCATGCCACTGGGACGAAAATCACCCCAGAACTTTAAGCGTTCGAGAAATGGCACGAATTCAAAGTTTTCCTGATTGGTTTGAATTTAGATCTAAAGTAACGACTGGCGGAAAGATGCGACGATTTGAAGTCCCTCAATACACTCAAGTTGGAAATGCCGTTCCTCCATTACTTGGAAAGGCATTAGCCAAATGTGTGAAATCTATTCTTACACAGTCATAGCGTTAAGCCTTCTGAAAATCTAGTTCCTGAATAATAGGAAACAGTTCATTAAAGTTAGATGCTTTTATTTTGAAGAGGTAACCATGATCGCGCACTCCCTTGGTTATGTGATTTACTGCATGCATCGTGAAATCCACATGAATGCCTCCACTGCTCAGAAGTCGCTCAAATGTGATGGGTGATGGATTCCGAGTGTGTATCACTTTCGTATACCAAAACTCCTCTTGCCCGATACCTCGATTCCGAGATTGTGCTTTAACCCAAAAAGTTTCCCTATGTTTGTGCAGCAAGTCGTCCTTAAGCTGATTCATTCCCCACATAAAGACATCTTCGCTGGTCTTTATGTTGTGAGCCCATAGTTCTGCATCATCAACTTTAACTATGAGGTGAAAGCCCTGCGGATTTGGAATTGAGGCGCGTACAGTGCACCTTAAAGCATAATGTTCATATGGCCTAGTCGGATCTCCTGCCCCTTGTGGGTAGCCAAATTTAGTAAGTGTGTCCCATGCGCTGTAATTAGATTGCTTCCAATTTGGGCACTTTGAAAAAAGTTGTGATCTTCTTATTACATTCGATCTAGTTGCTTTAATTTCTATACCTTTGTAGTCGGGGCTACGGCTTGAATTCGCCATAATTCCCAGATGTGTTTCCAGTGTTGAACCTACGCCTGTATCTCCACCATGAAGATTTAATGTCGGCAAATAACCGCGAGTGTAGAGATGATGAATTTTTTGCATTAATTCATTCGCGTCTTCGCTGACAGCTAAGCTTCTTGAAGATATTCGATTTAATACTGACGTGCCGGAGTCGAGAACTTTTTTAAGATCACATTTTGAGGAGTTATAAACCGTCATGCGGCCTTCAAATATAACAAAGACCAAAATGTCATTAGGGCTTGCATACTTCTTAAGACTCGAAATCCAGATCCTAGGATCGCCCTTTTTTGTTTCTGGCCTATAAAGACTAACGGACAAATCTATCTGACCAGATTCATCAATGTAAGTAACTGGATACACGACCTTATGATCCTGTCCCTGAAATTGAGTAGCATAACAATGGTATCCAGATGCATGTAGGTACTCTCTAAAAGGACCTACCGCATCCATTATGCTTTTTTCTAATCCTGTTTCGGTAGGGATCAGAGTAGCGAATTCAATACCCGCCTTTGAGAGGTAGCCAAAATCAAGATCAGACATTGAATGATGATTGTCTTTAGACTTTTTCTGTCGAGTCAGATTTGATGCTGCGGCGATTGGAATCAATGATCTAATCACAATGCTACATGCCGTGCGTTCAAGGCTTTGAGGTGCTCCCGGGAAGCTTTTCGGCGGTCGGTGCTGCGGTCTAGCTCACTGAGCTGAGACACGGCTTGATCAACCGTGGAAGAAACGATCCGTGGTTCGTTGCGATTTTGAATCCAACGAGAAAGCCCATCATTCAAAACATTCTCCGGCATACCCGTTTTGAACTCGGTGTTGCCGATGAAGAGCACGACCGAATGAAAATGATCTTCTGGCAGATTGAGGAATTGCATGAGGGCTTTGACGTGGAGTTTGTTCTGATGCAGTGGGTTTTGGAATTTGTGCTTCCGGCGGTAGATCTGTTGCGTCCATCGGGGTTGTTTTTCGCTTCCAAAGATCCAGCCACGGTAGTTCTTGGTTTCGATCACAAAGATGCCGCAGGGTGAAACGACCACATGGTCGATCTGCGTCGTCCCTTGTTCGGAAGGATGAGGAAGGTAAAGATCATGGAAGACGCGGTATTGCGCAGGGTCGAGTTTATGTAGACCGCGAAGCACCATCTTTTCCCCAAACCAGCCTTTGAATGTTGGTGAAGCGAGGATCTTGAGGAGGACAAAGATCCCAAGCAGACAGACAAGCACGGGCCAGTTCTGCAGCAACATATTGAAGAAGGGTTCCAAAGCGTTCATGCGGTTTTGAAACTAACCAAGAACTAGGAACAAGGAACTAAGAACTCTCTCATTTTTGGAAATTTTACTCGCAAATGATCGAGTGCTGGATTTGATTGGGCTTGTGAAGGATCAAGTGAAACGTGAGTCAGCGCCTAAAAGCTTCGAGCAAGAAGCTCGGATGATTCGTGCGTTTGTGGATCAAATGATTAAGCGTGGCGAATCGCGCGAGTTCTTGATCAAGAACGGCTTTCACACACCAACAGGGAAGTTGACGAAACGTTACGGCGGATGAGATTTCCCGGATTTATTCTCGGATACCATGGTTGCGATCAAGAGGTGGCGGATGCTATCATTTCAGGGGAGCAGGAGGTCCGCATTAGCGATAATTCGCACGACTGGCTTGGTAAGGGTTCGTATTTTTGGGAAAACAATCCATCGAGAGCTTTAGCTTGGGCTAAATTTCTGGCCAAAAATCCGGGAAAGGGAGCCAAGAGTAAGATCAAGCGTCCGGCTGTTTTGGGTGCAGTGATTGATCCGGGATATTGTTTGGATCTGACTGAGGAATCTTCGTTGGAACTCGTTCGTGAGGCTTATCAGGGATATGTTCTCACTTGTAAAAAGGAAAATCTGCCAATCGCAACCAATGAGCCTGGTTATTCAGGCGATAAAGACTTTGTAAAAAGGCAATTAGATTGCGCGGTTTTAAACTTTCTCCATAACATGCGTGAAAGCTTGGGTTTTCAGCCCTTCGATAGTGTGCGAGCGCCGTTTCTGGAAGGCGGAGAACTATTTGATGGCTCCAAGTTATCAGCGAAAGCGCATGTTCAGTGGTGCGTTAGAAATCCGAAGAAAAGCATTATAGGATATTTTCATTCTCGTGATGGTCGTGCGAGAAATTAGAGACTTAGTCGACCATTCTCAGTCATTTAGAAGAAGTCCAGAGTGAGAGATTTTTGATTGGATTAATTCAGATTGTCTCTTAACGCAAAAAGCACGACAGAAAGAAAATGATCTTCTGGTAGATTTAGGAATTGCATGACGGCTTTGACGTGGAGTTTGTTCTGATGAAGAGGAAGAGTGTTCCTGGTTTGACTACGCTGCGCTCCGTCCAAGCGGTCAGGACTTCGTCGAGGATGAAGGTTCGCTAGCGCTTACTCGGCGTTGTAGTTCCTAGTTCTTGATTGAGCTTCGCGCTGCGTTTTTTCGAACTAACCAGCCTTTAAATGTCGGTGAGGCGAGGATCTTGAATAGGACAAAGATTCCAAGAAAACCAGCCAGCCCGGGCCAGTTGTGCAACAATACATCGAAGAAGGGTTCCAAAGCTTTCATGCGGTTTTGAAACTAAGCGTAATGGGATCTGTGGATAGACAATTCATCGTGTCACTCGGTCGAAGGTTGATGAAGAAAATTAACCGTATCAATCATGGGGACGGATCATCTGAATTATTGTAGACCCGTTGTGGGTTCTGGTTTTTCTTCTTTTCGATTTCTTGCCATGATTTTAGCGAGTGTGTGTTCTTCTTCGTAAGCCTTTTGTTCTTCATCCGTTACTGGATTCACCCAGACCGGCTGAGGCCATACGAAGTCGCCGTTTAGGAAGCCTTTGGTATTACCTAGGGCAATGTAGTAATCGACCATAGTCTTCTATCGCAGGGAAATGCCCGTCATATGATAATGACAGTCCTCCATTTCCCATACCCGACGGTCGCCACGGAACAAGATATAGCCACTGTATGCCCAGGTTCTGTATCGTACAAACTTGTCACCCTCTTCGTAGAAATCGGCAAACCGATTCCACCATCGGCGTTGCCAGCTTCCATCTTCGGCTTTCCGATATTCGTCGATTAAGTTCCTCCAGAAAACCAATGTGCTCATTTAGGATTCTTTCTTTAGAGTCATTTCCAAGATTCTACATGAGATTGCCCGTCCTAAAGCGTGCTTCATTTAGAAGCATTAATGATCTTAAAAACTTGTTCCAAAAACTCCGCTTCGTCACCGTCTGTGCCTGCTCGCAAATAGCTCGGCACTCGCTCTAGAAATTCTGCCTTGTTGACCGGGGTAAATTCCAGAAGAGCCTCAAGCATGGCTGGTCGTAAAAGGCGTTCTTTATCAGCTGTGGTCGGATATTTTTTGTGGATGACTTCTTTATCGTAATTGATTAGACCATCCCTTAACTGACCATTTATTGATACGTATGATTGAAGTTCATCTTCGACTTTTTCAACTTCGCTGACGGCTTTGGCAATTTTTAAGCTTTCGCTGATCTTGGCGGGGGGCAGCATGACTGAGCGCAGGTTGCTCAAATCTTTTAGGATGGGAACCAATTCTGCTTCTGGGTTTTTAAACCAATCAGTCGACCATATGCGCCTAATTTTCCAACCCAAGCGCTCTAGTATAGACTGTCTCAGGCGATCGCGGTCACGCGCCGATTTCGCTGAGTGATATGTTGCACCATCGCACTCAATGCCCATCAAATACCTTCCGGGGTTGCCCGGATCAACTACCGCGACATCAATGAAAAATCCAGCGACTCCCACTTGGGGTATACATTCATAACCAGCATTTTTTAAGGCCGTCATTACAGACACCTCAAAATCACTATCCGGAGCTCTATCTCCATAAATTTCTGTATTGTGAATAATCCCAGATTCGCAGAATGCTAGGAAGTTCCTGAGAGCTGTGACACCTCGTTTGCTTTCTGAGTCAATGACGATGTCATCAGAACTCATCGAGCTGAAAACGTGCATTCTTTTCTTTGATCGCGTAAAAAGTACATTTAACCTCCTCCAGCCGATATCCGTATTGATCGGGCCGAATCGTTGATAAACCTTTCCTCTAATCTCTTGTGGGCCATAAGTCATCGAGATGTAGATGACGTCACGCTCATCGCCCTGAACGTTTTCCAAGTTCTTAATGAATAGATTTTCATGTTTAGAGCTGTCTTCCTCGAGTAGCCGTTGAAAAATGTGATCTTCTTTTGCAAGCGTTTCTATGGCGGTGGAGATATTCAGGCGCTGTTGGGCATTCATAGCTACCACGCCAAGTGTTTCGCTGCTTCCTGATTTGAAATGCTCTCTGACTGCTTCGGATATAACCTTGGCTTCCTCCATGTTGCGCTGGTTGACGAAAGTGCCACCTGTTAGCCGCGTAAAACAAATCCCATAACCATCCATCTTCTTGTAAGGCGATGGAAATATGACCAAGTTATTCTCGTAGAAGAAATGATTGGAAAACGCGATAAGATGTTCGTGCTGCGAACGGTAATGCCAGCGCAGACGCCGAGCTGGCTTAAATATCGGAAGAGTAGCATCTAGGATACTTTCTGATTCTTCGATGCCCGTCGGATCCTCCTCTTCTTCGTCAAGAGTTCGATCGAAAAAGCTGGTAGGCGGAAGCTGTTTTGGGTCGCCGACTACTACCAGCTGAGTCCCACGTGCGATAGCGCCAAGAGCATCCTGAGGTTTGATCTGGGATGCCTCATCCATCACTACCAGATCAAAGTTGATGTAACCCGGCTTCAAATACTGTGCGACCGACATTGGTCCCATCATGAAGCAAGGTTTCAGGGATGATAGCGCATTACCTGCTCTGTAAAGCAACTGACGGATAGGCATATGACGCTTCTGCTTGTTGCATTCATGCTCAAGCAGGGACTTCTCAGACTTGTCACTGACTCTTGCTGAGTTAACTCCTATAGGGACTCTGGTTTTGTCGGCTTTCCAGGCGATTTGCTCGCACTGCAACTTCATCAATTTCTTGTCATACTCGGCAAACTTTCTCTGTATAGCCTCGTGAGAATGGCCAGAGAATATTGACATGCTTGGATCCTCAGTAAGGATCTCACGTGATAACCAGTCATATACCCCAGCCAAATGAGCATTTTCAATTTCGCTTATGCTAATATCGGACTGTTCGACACAAGTTGTCAGCGAGCCCAATCCCAAGTTTATTAGCTGCTCTCGGGCACGTATGTAATCTAGCCAGCTTTGCAAGTAGCGACCATAATTCAAAGCGATCTGGTTTCGTTCAATTAGGGAATTGAGAGTCCCATCACATCTTGCTGCCCATGCATCACCATCGAGCTCGGCGAGGTTTGCGTAGGCTTCTCTTGAGGCTTTCTCACTGGAAATAGACACACCAAGCGTAGCTCTATGCTTAATGAGTGCATCAAGCGTGTTTTTGGACGGCTTATCATAGATGAGCTTAGCGGCCAACTCATCACCATGGGTATTGAAAAATATGGCCATTTCCAATGTAGCACGGAGTTTTGAAAGCCCTATGTTTATATCGTGGATCTGACCAGCAGGAATGCCGAGCCTTCCATTAAAAAGGCTATTGTCGTAATCGTTTTTCGATAATTCCTCGATGAGTTGCAGTAGTGAGATTTGTTTGTCGAGCGCTCGACTTGTTTCGCCAACCGTAATCTCGTGATTCTTGAACACTGGCGATATAGCGGAAACAGCAGTATCAATCTCAAACATCAAACGATTGAATAGCCCTTTAGACCCTGGTAAAAACACCTGTGCGTCATCCAACTCCGCAACATTGGTAAAAACCGCTCTGAAAGCGTTAATGTTTACCAGTATTCGATTAACCTTTTCAGCTTCATTGCTGTCTTTTAAGGATCGGATGGATCTCCCAAGGTTGGCGTCAAGCTTCAACAAACCATCGCCAAGTGTGGCCCTATCTCCAAATCCAAAACCATATCGAGCTCGAACAGATTTGTACCATTCGCGTAAGGTCTCGATAACGCCGATGTCCGTATCTTTCGCTGCAAAGTATTTTCCAAGTGATGCAACATAGACATCGTCGTGATTAAGCTTCTCAACTTTGTCGGCCAGTTTGACGAAACTACTGAGTCTTGTCAGTAATGCGTCAAACTTGGTATTTGGGTCAACTGAGTAACTCAGCAGTTTTTTGCGGGCTTGTCTCCATTCAGACTTAATCCACCTGAAAATACTTTGGTCGGCCAAGCTTATTGCCATATTGCGCATGTCCGAAACAGGAGGAATCTGATCCGTAGAGATAGTGTCCTTGATCTCCTGCTTTAGGGATTCAATCGACAAGAGGTCAGCTTTAAGTCGCGGAACGATTTGGTCGAGTTCCTCATTGTCGAAAATCATGTCGCGCTTGCTCCATAAGGCTGGATCCAATTCGTTGACTATTTCGATAACTGCTTTGAACTCATTTAGACCGGACTCGTTCATGGTCATCTCAACTTTGGAGATGTTCTTAACCACCATGGCAACTCCATCGAATACCTTCGCTAAGCTATCCAAGTCATCCATTGAATCCTTGAGTTTTTTACGGCCATCACACAGTTCGGAAAAAACTACACCTTCTCCTACGAGTCTCGCGATTTTCTCCTTAATCAAAGAGAGTGATTCTGGGTTGCTGTATTGGGCTCCTACCTCTGAAAAGTTATATTTCTTCAGTTCGTCAAATAGGACTTGGGCTTTTTCCAAAAGTGCCAAATAGTATTTGGCTTTGGATAAATGGTCACCGCGAAGAATTGGCAGTATGTCCAGTAACTCATCACCATTAGGCTTGGGGATGTTTTCCAGAAGATCCAACTGCTTCTGGATGACAGGAATAGTTGTAAAATGATCTTCGCTGCAGTGAAGAGTTTTTGCATAGGTGTTTACCTCTTCAATCAAATCCTGCAAGCAATCGCTCCATGCTTTCAACATAGCGTTGACGCGGTCTTGGTCAAAAACCTGGATACGCGTGTTACAAACGCCACACCAGGGATGAGTGATCAAACTTTGTCCATCATCCAACTGCTGCTCTACTGATATATAGATGTCACGATAAGCATGTACTTGATCAAGGTAGCGCCTTCTCATCGAAGCGTCGAAATTATCGCCGCTGAATTTCTCCGGATGGAACCGATCAGAATTAATCCCAATCGACAACCGGTATCTGGTGGCTGCCATTAATATGTCATGTATTGACATCCCTGTAACTTTCCAGATCTGACTTATCTTGCCAGCGTATGCCATGAGCTGCTTCTTGTACTCTTCGTAGCGTTCGATGTCGGCTGCGATTTCTTTTGGTTGTCTGAACTCCCCGTGTTTTTTGAGTCGCTGGTTAATCTCATCAAGCACTTTGCGCTTCTGAGACTTGTGGCTATGGAGTTCCAGACAGAAATCTCCAAGGCCGGCGGCATCCAGCTTGCGACGAACGACTTCCAGTGCAGCAAGCTTCTCCGCTACAAACAGCACCTTTTTTCCCTGGGCAATGGCTGCAGCAATCAGGTTTGTAATCGTCTGTGATTTACCGGTTCCAGGTGGGCCTTCAATGACCAAATTTTTTCCATCAAGGGCATCAATCAGAGCACTGTGCTGGGAACTGTCAGCGTCATAGATAATTGGGTATTTTGAATGGATATCTACGACCTCATCAATCAGGTGTTCTTCTCCAAATCCCAGATCTCCAGCTCCTTCATCTTCACGATTTGTTCCATCATCGTAGCCAGAAAGAAACCCTGAAACTAACTTGTGATCGATGATATTTTTATGTGCGGGCCAGCGATCTGGATCCAAATCCAAATACATCAGTAATTTGCTGAAGTTGAGCAGAGCCAGCGACACATAACGCCTCACACGCCATTTTGGCTGATTGATCTCGATGAGCCGGTTGACTTGATCAAAGTAATCCTCTGGCGAGCTCTCTTCGTTGAGGTCAGGCAATGCTAACCCGAAATCCTCACGCAGCTTTTCACGTAGAGATAGGTTGGCAATGATATCTTCTCCAGAATACTGAACCGTGTATTCGTATGTGTTGGTGTTTGGGTTCAGAGATTCCTTATTGAGTCGAACTGGAACCAAGAATAGTGGAGCGATACGCGCATTGTCTTGGCCGCTGTCATACCACTCAAGAAAGCCAAAAGCAAAGTAGAGGATATTGGCCCCCATTTCCTGAATCGCCGACTCCGATGTCTGTTGTAGAGACTTTAACTTGGACTCCAATTCATACGGATAGAGTAATGTCTGGATGTTATTGTCAGCGTGCTGTGACTCAGGCTCTCCATATGGTTCTGGGACTTCATAGCTGGTGGAGATTCTCTTATGCTTGGCCCATTCTTCCGCTGTAGGGGCTTTTTTGAGGGTTCTTAGTTCATCAGTCTCGTATTCATATTTAATGTAGCCAGTTTCGATTAGCTCTTCTTCCGTGGGCTCCGGAATCGCCTCAAATCGCATGATCGTGTCTGAGAGTAGGTTCTCAACCAACTGATCAGGTAGTTCGTCAATGATCCGTAAACTGCCATTTTTCGAGTAGCGGTAATTGATCAGCCGGTTCCTAGCTGTCAAATCCAGTAGACGTGTCCGAAGATTCGCCAGGGTCTGAAGGGCATTTTGTCTATCAGTGCTCATGGAGCCGAGGAAAAGAATGTGGATTTGAAATGCGGCACTGTGAGGAAAGCTGAAGGGAATCGGGTGGGGTGAGAAGAAAAAATGGTGGGAATGGATGACAACAGCTGTTCGCCTGGAGATAGGCTTTATTTTAGGGGCTGTACTAGCTAAGGACTAGTGGTGTGACTCTTTATACCAATGTTTAAGCTGGTTTAGTAGCTTTTTGTGATCTCCTCCGTTGAAGCGCCATTCACACTCCTTTAAAAACCAATA
>JBILAN010000065.1:0-14411 GCA_044354135.1 Luteolibacter sp. | reverse complement strand
TTCCCTTTTAACATCTATCTCAAAAATCAGGTAGATATAAGATACTCAGCTATCTTAACTATTAATACTACCGAGTAGCTAGTGGGTCACCTAAAGCGCAGCCTGATTTGTTACGCTGCATACCATCCCATCCCCCCTCGGGACGGCCAGATTGATGGCTTTGCCATCCAAGCAGAATGCGGCTTTCAGCCGATTCTATTACCGCCGATAACGCAGCTTTGGGCGTTCGAACGTTTCGCGTAGCGAAAGAGTCTCACCGACCGGCCCGCATAGTAAAAAACCTCCCGCGAGGGGAGGTTTTTGAAATGGTCGGGACGGCCAGATTCGAACTGACGACATCCTGCTCCCAAAGCAGGCGCTCTACCAGGCTGAGCTACGTCCCGTTACGGGGCGGGGAAATTGATATAAGCCACGCCACAGCGCAAGACTATTTCTCGCATGGTGAATTTTTCTTAATTCCACTAGGCAATTAGCTCTTTCTCCATGCTCTCAAAACTCGCCTTTGAATGAGCAGCGGGCGGTAGGGGTTTCGAAAATCACGATCTCGGCGAGCCCCGGCAGTTGGGGCGCGAGTTTCTTCCAAAACCAGCCGGCCATGATTTCAATGGTCGGGCTCTCCAGTCCTTCGATGTCATTCAGGTAAGCATGATCCAGCTGTTCGAGCAGCGGATTCATGGCATTGGAAATGAGTTTGTGATCATATATCCAACCGATGGCGGGATCGACTTCTCCTTCAATAGAGATTTCCACTTTGAAGCTATGACCGTGCATTTGCCGGCATTTATGCCCATCCGGCAGACTTGGAAGTGTGTGTGCTGCCTCGAATCGGAAATCTTTAGTAAGTCGTGCTTTCATCGCTTGCAGAGATATAGCCATTTTTCTTTTATCAGAGGAAGGGAAGATTTTTATGATGAAAAGAATCGGGCGTATGCGTAGCGTTTTGCCGTGAAACTATCCCGAACTATCCTCAGCGCAGCCTTCGCTGCTGTAATTTCTTCCTGCGGGAAAAATGAGTCATATTCCGTCCCAACCCACGAAAAAAAAGACGGAATGATCAAGATAAAGGGAGGTGAGACAAGCATGGGCTCTGCGGGCGATTTCGAAACCCCATACGGTACCAAATATTTTCCGGAAGAATCCCCAATTCGCAAAATCCAGGTCACGGGTTTCTGGATGGATGAAACGGAAGTCACCAATGATCAGTTCGCTGCCTTCGTCAAGGCCACCGGCTATGTCACTTACGCTGAACGTGAGGCAAAAATTGAGGATTTTCCAGAAGAGGCAAAACCCTATTTACCAAAACCGCCTTTTCATCAAGGTTCCATCGTTTTCTCACCTCCTAAAGAATTCAAGGGTAGCCTAGAGGATCCAAGTTCCGCACTCAGTTGGTGGCGCTGGGACCATACAGCGAACTGGCGCCAGCCGCTCGGCGATGGATCGGATATTTCTAAAGAAGGAAATCATCCAGTTGTCTGCGTGAATTTCGAAGACGCCTCCGCTTACGCAAAATGGGCAGGCAAACGTTTGCCCACGGAAGCTGAATGGGAATTCGCAGCACGTGGTGGATTGGTTGGAAAAATATATACCTGGGGAGATGAGATGAAAGTGGATGACCAATGGATGGCCAATACCTTTCATGGTGAATTTCCTAACAGAGATAGCGGCGAAGACGGTTTTTTCGGTTCGTCTCCCGTAAAATCCTTCGCACCAAATGGATACGGCCTCTACGACATGGCCGGAAACGCATGGGAAATTTGCTCGGATTTCTATGATCCCGAATACCCAAGCAAATGCGAATCATGCGATCCCAAAGGTCCTGAGACATGGTTCAATCGCACCAGCGGTCGCAAAGGTCAAGGTGCTGCCCACCACGTTACAAAAGGCGGATCGTTTCTCTGCCACATCTCCTACTGCATGCGTTACCGCCCTGCAGCTCGTCACTCGATGGAAGAAGACTCACCAGCAAATCACACGGGCTTCCGTTGCGTGAAAGATTTATAAGCTTAGAGCTAAGAGTGGAGAGTTAAGATTTCGCAATCAAGGCGGCGACGTGTTTTGCTAACATGTCGGCTTCTAAATTCACACTGTCGCCGGTTTTTGCCGAGCTGAGATTCGTATGCGAAAACGTATGCGGGGTAATCCAAAAAACGGCGGAGTCGCTTTTCAAATCCGCAATCGTGAGCGAAATGCCATCGATCGAGATCGATCCTTTGGCCACACACAAACGCCCGATCTCTGGCGGCACTGAAATTTCTAACACATGATCTTGGCCGTTTTGCGAAAGAGAAAGAATTTTTCCAATTGCATCGACGTGACCTTGCACGAAATGCCCGCCCAAGCGATCGCCCACCCGCAACGCGCGTTCCAGATTCACGATCGATCCCGCTTTCAACTGCCCTAGGGAAGTCACTCGCAAGGTTTGCGCCAATACATCGAATCGCACACCGGTTTCACCGAGCTCTGCCACGGTTAAACAACAGCCATTCACCGCCACCGAATCGCCGAGCTGCAATTCTGTAGCAAACGGGATAGCCAATGTCAGCCACGCTTGTTCTCCATGATTCTTCAGTGAAACCACGTTTCCTAATGATTCGACGAGTCCGGTAAACATAAAATCCGCAAATTGAACGACGGACGCTTCTTGATCGTCCACGCAAAGACTCATCCCACATCACCTGCCTGCTGTCACCCACGGATTCAATGAACGAGTTAATCCTGCGGCAAGCGGCCATTGATGCATTCCATGAAAAAGAGTCGAATTACGCCCCGCTCCACCACTTACGTGGCTTTTATCCCCCCCGGGAAACGGGGCGCAATTCGAAATTATTTTTGGGGTTACCCCCAGAGAATGTCTGTGTTTAAGAAAAAAGATCGTCTTAACGACACCTACATCGCCAAGATTTCACGATTCGTCTAGTTGTCGTTATCGACTAACTGTTACCCAAAAGATAGCAATAAGACCCACGCCCTAAAAAACAAAAAACCCACCTTTAATGGATGAGTCGAGTCATGAAAAACAGAATACCGAATTGCGCCCCGTCCCGGCCAATTTGCATTGGCCATTTTATCCCCCCCGGGAAACGGGACGCAATCGGAAATCTGTCTTGGTTAAGAAAACTACATCACCTATTGGTAACTGAGAAAAAGTGCCTCCTATTTATCCAACCGTCTAGCACATGTTTCATTCTTACTATAACCCGAAAGATCATAGAAATTCACTCTAATGTGATAATCCACGAAGTTACAAACGGTAACTCTACAGTAACCCTAGCGATTACCATTCATGACTCCACGCCGATATCTCGTTCTCATCATCTCATCGCTGGCTTGCGTGTTAACATTTCAACATACGCAGGCAGAAAATTCAGGAATCGATAAGCTATTCTATTATCGTCCTTCCAAAGCAGTGCAGGCTGAGACCTTGCAATATGATCTCGCGGTTTACGGCGGAACACCGGCTGGCGTCACCGCAGCGATCCAAGCGGCGAAATTGGGACGCAAAGTAATTCTCATTTCACAAAACCAACACGTCGGCGGAATGACTTCGGGCGGGCTCACGGCAACGGATGTCGGCAGAGAAGAAAGCATCGGCGGCTTGGCTTTGGAGTTTTATAAACGCCTCGGAAAGCTTGTCGATTACAGCCCATCTGAAGCAGAGACACTTTATCGCAAGATGCTCGATGAAGCGGGAGCCTCGGTCATCTATGGTAGCTTTTTGAAGTCAGTCGAAATGAAAGACGGACGCATCGGGTCGATCACATTGGAAACGGGCAAAACCATCAAAGCATCGGTGTTCATTGATTCCACCTACGAGGGCGATCTGCTTGCCGCGGCAAAGGTTTCATATCGTGTCGGACGCGAACCTGTGTCCGCCTATGACGAACCGCTCAACGGTCAATGGCAGAATGTTTCATGGCATACCGTCTATCAGTTCTGTGGCTTACCGGTGAGCCCTTACGTCATTCCGGACGATCCGAAGTCCGGCCTGCTTCCGGGAATTTCCGCAGATCCCTACGGTAAACCCGGTGAGGGAGATTACCGAGTGCAGGCCTACAATTTCCGGATGAGGCTTTCTAACAAAGAAAGAAAAATTCCGTTTCCGAAACCGAAAGATTACGATGCGGGACAATACGCGTTGCTTGCGCGTTTCATGAAAGCGAGTCCTGACATCAAGTGGACTTTGAATTATACGGTGGCACCGATGACCGATGGCCCCGTTCAGATGCGAAATGGCGACAGCAACAACGCCGGCAGCATGTCGTCCAACCTGGTCAACGGCAGCCATCGTTGGCCGGATGGCACGTTCGAGCCGAGATCGTTTGAATCCCTTGCGGCGCCTCGCCGTGGGCTGAGCGTTCCACTCAGCGAACTCTATCAACTCCGTGAAAAGCTTTTCCAGGATCACCTCAGCTATCAGCAAGGCTACATGTATTTCCTGGCGAACGATCCCCAAGTATCGGAAAGCCTCAGGGAGCGAGTGAATGCATTTGGTTTATGCCCAGATGAATTCAAGGAAACCGGACACTGGCCTCACCATCTCTATGTCCGCGAGGGCCGGCGCATGGTTTCCGATTACGTCATGACCCAAAACGACTGCGAGGCGAAAACAGCCGCTCCGGATTCGGTAGGCCTCGGTTCCTACAACATGGATTCACATCCCTGTCAGCGCACCGTTGTCAAGATCGACGGCAAGGATGTTGTTAGAAACGAAGGCGCATTCGGTCACAAATGCAAAAAGCCTTACCCAATTTCATATCGCGCCATCGTTCCGAGAAAATCCGAATGCACCAACCTGCTGGTTCCGGTTTGTCTGTCCTCCACACACGTTGCCTATGGCTCTATCCGCATGGAACCCGTATTCATGATTCTTGGTCAAAGCGCGGGTATGGCTGCCAGCACGGCAATCGAAAAAAAAATCCCCGTCCAAGACCTTGACTACGGAAAACTCAAAACGAAGCTGCTCGAAGCAGGCCAACGCTTGTCGGCAGAATAAATCGCCTTCCAAAACGTCTTGCCGCAACGGCAATGATTGACCAAGAGGCGGTGAGAGTTTAGCCAGCGACATGGATGCATGGTCTGGAGCTATTGGTTTACCTTTATTGGGTGCAGCGTTGCATCCGGTTATTGGGGTCATGGTGCAACGGGCTTCACGCTTGGGCGCACGTCTTCCCATCTTATTAGGGTGTGCGAATGTCCTGACTTTCATCATTTTTGCGATCTATCTAAAACCTGACTTCGGTGCGCCATTTCAGAAATACGATGCGTTGGCGATTTTCAACGGGTTCCTGTTTTTCTGGGGACAATGGTTTTCGATCCAGTCCGTACAGCGCGGCGATCTCGTGGTGCATTCTTCGGCCCTAGGCTTCAAAGTCATCCTGGTCGCGATCCTTTCGGCTGGCGTTGGTTTGGAAAAAGCAGGTGTCGGTTTGTTAAGTGGTGCGGTGCTCGCAACCATGGCGGTTTATCTAGTAGCTGGTGCCACTCTCGAACGTCTTAAAATAAACCGCCTGACCCTGTGGCTGACTTTGTTGGCGTGTATATTTTTTGCCGTTAATGATTTTCTAACAGGTTGGAAGAGCGCTGAATCAGGTGGTCCGAGATGGTTGATGACCATGATGGCAACTTCCGGACTGCTATCTGTTGGAATGCTCGCGATACGCTGGCGGGATGTGAGAGATACCTTCTCAAAAAACGAGATAGCCCTGCCAGTCATTGGGGCAGGCTTCACTCTTGGCGTGCAATCCTTGCTGGTAAACCTAGCGTTTAGCAAATACTGCGAACCAGCACTCAGTAATATCGCCTACAGCTCTCGTGGTGTGATGGCAGTTTTTTTCGTTTGGATTCTCGTGAAACGCTGCAAAGAGCCGCTCGGAAAAAGGCAATTAATCGGGGCGGTTTTAATGGTAATCGCGTTGGGATTGGTGCTGGTTTGAAATCATCCATAAGTGAGATCAACCGCCATCACTCCTCCTGCTTTTTCCTGCGAGCCGGCTTTTCCTCAACCGAATTCGGGTTGTATGCGGGATTCGGCTCGGATGGCAATGGTGCCCGGATCGATTTGTGCCATGCCAGCAATTCGTTCAACAACTCATCGCGTTTGGCATGCTGGTCTTTGGCCAGATCCTTCCTCTCTCCGATATCCTCCCTGATGTTATAAAGTTCAACAGCCTGATTCGTGCCGAGCTTTTCCATACCTCCGTCAAGCTGCCATTCCTCAAGGAACAGATGCAGTTTCCAATCGCCTTTGCGGATCACGGAGACGGGTCGGCTCCGAAATCCGGTGCGCACATCCAGCTCGCGACCACGGGTCACGGGACTATCCAGATATCCCGGAAAGTGCCAGAAGATGGACTCGCGCTTGAGGGAGCCGTCCTGTTTAAGCAAAGGCAGCAGGCTTTCACCATCAAGTTGTTTTTCCGTCTTTGCTCCAGCGAGATCCAGAAAGGTCGGGAAAAAATCCACATTGATCACTGGCACATCACAGGTGGTGCCGGGCTTCACCACCGCGGGCCAGCGCACGATCATGGGCTCGCGTATTCCTCCCTCATAATAGGCTCCCTTGTTTCCCCTGAGTGGTTCCTGAGATGATTGATTGGTGCCGCCGTTATCGCTGGTGAAAACGATCATGGTGTTTTTCTCAAGGTCGAGCTCCTTGAGCTTTTTGAGAAGAATGCCGATTCCATGATCCAGATCGTAAGTGCAGGCCGCATAAAGGGGATCGTGATGTTGTTTGCCCGGCGGCTTTGATTCGAAGCGCTCAAGGGTTGATTTGCGCGCCTGCAAACCGGTGTGTATGGCATAGTGAGGCAGATACACCAGAAAGGGCTTGTCCTTGTTCTTTTCCATGAACTCGCAGGCCGCACCCGTGAGCGAGTAGATGCCTTTGGGGTTGTCGGATTGGTTTCCATTCCATCCACCATGTGATTGCTGGACGACATCAAAGCCCTGATCCTCAGGTGTCGCACCATCAGGCCCTTCTAAATGCCACTTCCCGAAAATTCCGGTGACGTATCCCGCGGATTTCATCGCATCGGCAAACGTGACATTCTTTTTTGCCAAGCCACTTTTGTTAGGAATCGGTACAAGCCGCATCTGCGATTTGTTACCCCGATTCGTAGTGTTTACCGCATAAACACCGTGCCGCGGCGTGTAGTTTCCGGACAGCATGGATGCACGGCTCGGCGCACAATTCCCCGCTGCCGCATATGCATTGGTAAAAACCATGCCTTCCTTGGCCAACTGGTCGAGCACCGGAGTCTCCATGAAATCGCTGCCTTGATAACCCACGTCTTTCCAGCCCAGATCATCGGCGAAGATGAGGATAATGTTGGGTTTGGGAGTTTGAGCCGCCAACCCGATCGGACCAGAAAACAAGCATGCCAACCAGAGCACGATCGACTTTCGAACAACTTTCATAGGCGCGAGATTAGCACACGAACCCTTTTCGCCAAGCTAATTGGAAAGCCCCAGTGTGCGATCATTTCGCCTTTTTCGGAACCTCCATCAATTTGGACGAAAGAAACAGATCAGAAGGCGCCACCACCATTTCATCCTTTGGCAGCCTGCTGGTGCTTCCGTAACGCTCCTCGATGATCTTCCGCACCAAAGGATGATCGAGCTTGTAATCGCCGAATTTTTTCGGGGTGCAAATTTCGATTCCTGCTTGCTGATAGAATTTCCAAACGAGTTCGGAACAATAGAGCTTTTTGTCGTCCCACTCGAACCGAACATCATAATTCAGGCCTAATTGGGATTCCGCCCACTTGGCTGCCTTTTGATACGCTTCAGCTGTTAGATCTTTCTTCGGACGCCGCGCGGCGAATGTGTCTTTGTCCGCCCTCGCCATGAAATCCTCTAGCTTGGTGATTTTCACAGGCTGCACAGCCTCGAGCACCATCCATTTTCCCTCTTTCCGAAACACAACACCGCAATGAGTGATCGGAGAACCGGTCGCAGCCGAGATCGCCGCACCCTGCCCAGCCTTGGAGCCGGTGAATACGATGTCGCCATCCCGAAGCGCGAACGCATGCGCTTCCCTGGCATAAATTGGAGAAAAAACAGCAAGTGCCAACCAGCTTGCGAAAATGATGCAACGACGGCATTTCATATGAATATGATCCGCTGATTCCGAACTGAATCAATATGAAATATGTCGACAGGGCGTAGCATTCATTCACTGCTTGGCTTCCATTAAAATGGATCCGATTGCCGATGCAAGACTCGCAACCATCAGGGTCAGTATAATAACCCCGAGCAGCCACCAATACCAATTCACTCCAATCTTCTTGTGTGGCAGGTGGCCGAATTCTTTTGCGACGAATTCATCGTCATCGAAATCCTCATCCGGAAGATCCAGTCCATCGTACATTTTGTCCTGTTCCCATGAGCGATTCGCTTTCGTTGGCGCAGGTTTTTGTTTCTTTGCACAACCTTCACATAGCTTACCCACCCGAACCTCGCGGACGCAAAAGGGGCACATTTAGGTTAGTTCTTGTTTCATGGTCTGAGCGATACAGTTATGACTAAACCCAGAGGGCCCAAAGGAACCAAACCCAAGTTTCCATTTCCGCTTTGGGATGATTGCCAGAGACTATATCGACCATAATTAGGCGCTCGGGAACGTGATTATGAGCTGGAACTTGAGCTGAACCAAGGTCATGATCATTTCATCATAAATGGAAAAAGTTATTAAAACGCGCAGCTTGGAAGAATTCCGAAAGCGAGAAAACCCCTGGAGGAATCGAAGCTATCTGGAACGATTGAAAGCGATGACAGTCATTTGTATGGCGGAGAACAATAATCATGGAACTGAATCAGGATTTCCTAGAGTTTATCGATATTACCAAAGAAGATCTCATCCGTAACAAAATCGCTTCGGGGCGCCCAAAGGATCAAATTGATGTGATTGAGCTAGAGAAAAAAGACTAGCGCGCTTTCGCCCACGAATCTTTTAGAGCGACCGTGCGGTTAAATACGGCTTTTTTCCCAGAGACATGGTCTTTTGTATCGGTAACAAAATAGCCGTTGCGCTCGAACTGACAGGAGTAACCGGCGGGTTCGTTAAGCAACGATGCTTCGATTTTCGCGGCGACGGTTTTCACGGAATCTGGGTTGAGCACGGAAAGGAAACCACCCTCCGCCGCATCGGGATCTTCGACAGTGAAGAGTCTGTCATAGAGTCGGACCTCCGCATCGACGGCGGTTGCGGCATCAACCCAATGGATCGCGGCCTTGCAGACGACGCCTTCCGGCGAGTCTTTGCCGGTGGTATCGGGAAGAAGCTTCACGCGAACTTGAGTGATCTCCCCTGCTGCGTTTTTATCAAAGCCCGTGCATTGGATGATCGGGCCGCCGCGCAATCGGACGTAACGATCCGGACCGAGACGGAAGAATTTCTTCTCGGGAACTTCCTGAAAATCCTCGCGCTCGATGTAAATTTCCGAAGAGAACGAAACCGAGCGTTCGCCGAACGATTCGTCCTGCGGATGATTTGAAACTACTAGGTTTGCCGTAGGTTCTTCGGAGAAGTTTTCGAAAACGATCTTCAACGAATCCAGCACCGCCATGCGGCGTGGCGCGGAGGAGTTAAGATTATCCCGGATATCGTATTCTAACAACGCGACATCGGTGGTGCCGTTGTATTTGGTGATGCCGATGCGTTTGCAGAAATGCCGGACGGCGGCGGCGGGATAACCGCGACGGCGGATGCCGGAAATGGTTGGCAAACGCGGATCGTCCCAGCCGCTGACGTGGCCTTCGTTGACGAGTTGCAGCAGCTTGCGCTTGCTCATGATCGTGTAGGTAAGGCTCAAGCGCGCGAACTCGATCTGGCGAGGCTTCGATGGCACCGGGCAGTTATCCATGAACCAATCGTAAAGCGGCCTGTGGTTTTCAAACTCCAAGGTGCAAAGCGAATGGGTGATGTGTTCGAGCGCGTCTTCCAGCGGATGCGCAAAATCATACATCGGGTAAATGCACCAGGCATCGCCAGTGTTGTGATGATGCGCGTGCATGATGCGGTAAAGCACGGGATCGCGCATGTTCATATTAGAAGAAGTCAGGCCGATTTTCGCGCGCAACACCGCCTCGCCTTCCTTGAATTTTCCGGCACGCATCGCCGCGAAAATTTCGAGGTTCTCATCGACTGAACGCTCACGGAATTTCGACGGCGTCCCGGGTGTTTGCACGTTGCCGCGATGGAGTTTGATCTCATCAGGGCTTTCCTCATCGACGTAGGCCAGACCGTTTTTGATCAGGTGCACCGCGCAGTCGTAGAAGAACTCGAAGTAATCGCTCGCGAAATACAGATCGCTTCCCCAATCGAACCCAAGCCATTTTACATCGGCTTTGATCGACTCGACGTATTCGGTTTCCTCTTTCTCCGGATTCGTATCGTCGAAACGCAAATGGCATTTTGCACCGGGATGTTCCTGGGCGATCCCGAAGTTCAAACAAATCGATTTTGCGTGACCGAGATGAAGGTAACCGTTCGGCTCCGGCGGGAAGCGGGTGATCGTGGTCTGGTGTTTTCCCGAGGCAAGGTCTGCGGCGATGATATCTCGGATGAAATCGGATTTGGGAGTTTCGGACATGGGTGGGAGTGAAAGACTGATATATTGAAGTGAGTGGCTGTGAACTAAATAGTGAAAGAAAAATGAACCACTGATGAACACAGATGGACACTGATTTTAAGATGCTTGCTATGAAAAAAATTTACTCAGCGATTGATTAGCTTGTCATGCATCACATTTTTGATGATCCGTGTGAATCTGTGTTTATCCGTGGTTTGATTTGTATTTCATAATTGTGCTCCCCCGAGAAGGTAGAGTGCGAAATTTCACCCGCCAAGGCACGAATGACGGTGGGAGTGAAAATCAGCGGAATTACACTTTTCCAAGCTATTCAAGCTATTCAATTTACGAACACCTTATTCACGCTTTTTGCCTTTTCACTTGCTCTCGTTTTCGCCTTGTGTGGTGTGTTTTCGAACTGATTCTTCTTAGAACCCATTACAAACCACCCATGAAACCACTCCAAACTCTTCTCACTGTCATCGCTCTTGCAGCTTACACAGGCTTCACCGCCCATGCCGCCGAATTGGAAAGCACCACCCCCATCGCAGCCAAAACGAATAGTGAGGCATGGTGGAATGGACAGTGCAAAAGAATCGATGACGACATGACAAAAATGGAGGGAAAAATCGATTTGGTTTTTGTCGGCGACTCGATCACTGCGCGTTGGAGAGGCAGTGAAAGCTGGACCAAGCACTGGGGTGGCTACAATGCGATCAACATGGGTATCGGCGGAGACCAAACCCAACACGCTCTATTTCGCCTGCAGAACGGTGACTTGGAAGGCTACAAGGCGAAGATGTTTGTCGTCTTGATCGGCACCAACAACATGTGGGCCAAAGATGCCGATCCGGCTAATGCCGCGGCAGGGGTCAAAGCGGCGCTCGATTTGATCCAATCGAAACAACCACAGGCCAAGATTCTCCTTCTGAGTCTATTACCTCTTGGTGAAAAACCCAATCCCGGACGTGAGAAGAGAATGGAAGTGAACAAAATGATCTCGAAGTTCGCAGGCGGAAACGTCGAATACATGGACATCAGCGCCAAATTTTTGGAAGCCGACGGCACCATCAGCAAAGAGGTCATGCATGACCACTTGCACCTCGCTCCAAAAGGCTTCGACATCTGGGCAGAAGCCATCAAAGGCAAGGTCAAAGAAATCGTGGGGGAACAGAAGTAGGTCCGGATTTCCAGGCCGCCGGAGGCTTTGGACTGCTGCGGTGATCCGCAGCTTTCAAGGTTATCTCGGTCTCAGGGATCAATCCCGTAATAACCATCGCTGCGTGGAACCAAGCTGCACGTAAAAGCTGGGAAGAATCCCAGCAGTCCAAAGCCTGCGGCGCAACCTACTTCGCAAGTTCTTCTAACAAAGCCTGATTCAAACGAATTCCTGCTTCGAAGTTCTCAATCGGGAAATTTTCGTTCGGAGAATGGATCTGGGCGTCGGAAAGCGCGAGGCCGAGCAGCAAGGTATCGACCCCGAGGATTTCGCGGAAAGCTTGGACGATGGGAATCGACCCACCTTCACGGATGAGCATGGGTTCGCCGGGGAAGGTGCGTTTGAGGGCACGTTGGGCGGCTTTGCCGAAATTGGAATGAGGATCGCAGGCATAGGGTTTGCCGTCGTGACCGATCTCGATTTCTATCCTCACGCCAGGCGGGCAGTGTTTTTCGAGATGGGTTTTGACCTGTTGCAAAATCTTCTGCGGATCCTGATCGGGGACGAGTCGGAAGGAAAATTTCACAAAGGACTCGGATGGGATGACGGTTTTCGAGCCCTCACCCTGGTAACCGCCACCGATGCCGTTGACCTCTGCGGTCGGGCGCGCGAAGACGCGTTCCGCGGAGTTGTAACCGGGCTCACCAAAGCTAGCGGGTGATCCGGTGACTTTCAGATAATCCTGATCGGAAAGCCCCGGAACTTTCGACCACATTTCACGCTCCCATGCTTCGAGCGGGCGGACGTCATCGTAGAAACCTTCGATCGCCACCTTGCCATCGGCATCATGAAGGGAAGCTACGAGTCGTGATATGGCGGTGGCCGGATTGGCGATCGCGCCGCCGAAGATACCGGAATGCAAATCTCTAACAGGTCCGATGATTTTCACTTCGCAGCAGGCGATCCCGCGCAAGCCGTAGCCGAGGGTGCCGGTGTTCGGCGCGACCATTCCCGTATCGGAAATGGCGATGATGTCGCATTTCAACGCATCGCGATGTTGTTTGAGAAACGGCGCGAGATTGGGAGAGCCGATTTCTTCCTCGCCTTCGAAGAGGAAAATCAGGTTAACGGGAAGTTCGCCGTTGGCTTCGAGGGTTTTGCCGACACCGAGGATGTGGGCGAGCATCTGGCCTTTGTTGTCGGTCGCACCGCGCGCCCAGATCCTGCCATCGCGAATTTCTGGGGAAAACGGCGGGGAACTCCAGAGCTCCAAGGGATCGGCGGGTTGGACATCGTAGTGGCCGTAAATCAGAACGGTTTTGTGATCCGCCTGATGTTGGTTTCTCGCGATGACAATCGGATGTCCCGGCGTTTCATGCAGCTCGGTGGTGAGTTGCATCGCGGAAAGTTTTCTAACAATCCATTCCGCGCAATCGC
The DNA here is from genome assembly GCA_044354135.1 of Luteolibacter sp. Lineage (GTDB taxonomy): Bacteria > Verrucomicrobiota > Verrucomicrobiia > Verrucomicrobiales > Akkermansiaceae > Luteolibacter. The sequence goes on along the minus strand of JBILAN010000065.1, from coordinate 1,244 downwards.
GCACATCCTGCCGATGCTTGGAATCGGTCGATACGCTGGGGAAAGAGAGAAAAGTGAAGAGTTCTCGGAGTTCGGGTGTCATGCTGTGGCCAGACTAGGTCATCAAAAAGCGAGAGGGAAAGAAAAACGGTGGCGATGGCGATTTTTCTGCAATTGAAAAAAATTTAACCGCAAGGAGCGCAAAGCTCCCCTAATAACAAATAACCTCTAACTTTTAACTTTTAAGTCCTACTCTCCCCCCGCTTTGATTCTCGCAGGCACTTCGTTAATACGTATCCCGGCTTTGCTTAACGCATCCCAAACCTGCAGCAAGCGCTCCAGCGGGAGGCGGCGGTCCGCCTCAAGTTCGAGTTTGCGTCCGGGATTTTGTTTTTGAAATTCGGTCAAATACGAACCCAGCAATCCTTCAGGCACAGGCAAAGCATCGAGCGTGATGTTTCCCAATGCATCTACCGCAATCACTGAACGTGTATCGGATACTTTGCCAGAAGCGATTTCCTTCACCGTGGGCAGCTCGATTTGTAAGACTTCGCGCGGTTTTTTGAATGTCATCGTGACAATGAAAAACACCAACAAGATGAACAGAATATCGATCAACGAAACGATAGGAACCTGAGCGGTTTTGCGTTGAATACGGTAAAAATTCATGGTCGGAGAATCACTTTAAATTCGCGCAGATCGATGTGAAGCCCGTGAGAATGGATTCCATGCGGGCGGTGAGCTGCTCGATGCGTCGCATGAAATAGCTGTGCGCGATGACAGAAGGGACTGCGATGACGAGACCGAAGATCGTGGTGCTGAGTGCTTCAGCGATACCACGCGCAATAGCTAGGTAATCGGTGGTTTCACCCAGCCCTTGGAAAATAGTGACAAGTCCGGAGGCGGTCCCAAGCAAACCCAAAAGTGGCGCAATGGTAATGACCACATCCAGCAAACCAATACCTGCATGCATTTTCACCACCTCTTCGCGAGCCATTGCCTCAACGGCTTGGTTGAATCTCGTGCCGTCTTTATCCTTATTTTTAATGGCAACCGCAGCCAAACGTGAAAGCGCGCTGGGATACTTTTCAATCTCTTCAGTCACTTGTTTTAATTCAGTGGCGTTATCAAGGATAGACTCAAGCGAGCCAGGAACGATACGCGCCCGCGAAAGCGAGAGAAATTTGAATACGATCGCAGCCAACCCGGCGATAGAGCAAGCTAGGAGCGGATAGATGAAAATTCCACCATCTTTGAAAAATTTC
>JBILAN010000097.1:0-8360 GCA_044354135.1 Luteolibacter sp. | reverse complement strand
ATCCAAGAAATCCGCGAGCCCATCGTCAATGTCTACATCATGGTCCCCGGAGAATATATCGGCGACATGATGCAGCTCGTGTTGGAAAAACGTGGTGAGGTGACCAACACCGAAACCATCGATGACATGCGCGTGATGCTTTCATGCGTGTTGCCGCTGTCTGAAATTCTCGTCGATTTCAATGATAGACTGAAATCCCAAACCAAAGGTTACGGATCCATGGACTACGAGCACGCCGGTTACCGCGAAGCGAAAATGGTCAAAATGGACATGCTCATCGCCGGCGATCCTGTTGAGGCGTTCTCTACCATCGTCCACCGCGATAAAGCCGAGGGCTACGGCCGTAAGCTTGCTGAGCGCTTGAAGGAAGTGATTCCCTCGCACCTTTTCGTCGTCGCTATCCAGGCTGCAGTCGGTGGAAAAATTGTTGCGCGCGAATCCATATCCGCGATGCGCAAAAACGTCACCGCCAAATGCTACGGTGGTGATATCTCTCGTAAACGAAAACTGTTAGAAAAACAGAAAGAGGGTAAGAAAAAGATGAAGATGTTCGGTAAAGTGAATATCCCGCAAGATGCCTTCATCAAAGTGCTGAAAAGCGGAGATTGATTTTAAAGGGGACAGGCTCAACCAGCTTGGTTGACCGAAGAATCGATCTCAACGGGATCAGAGATATTTTAGCTGGGAGTTTGCGCTCGATGCGCTACTCTGCGAGTTGATTTCCAATTTCATCTATTCAGACAACCATGCTGAACTTTAATCCCTACAACATACTCGCTGGTTTGATTTTCGGGACGATAGGTTGGGGGGCGTATATGTATGGAAAGAGGTTGGATTTATGGCAACCGCGCATGTTTGGGGCCGGTTTGATGATTTACCCATATTTCATCAGTAACAGCTGGCTACTGTGGGGAACAGGAATAGCGCTAATAATCCTGCTCTGTTTCTATCATCGTGAATGATGATTTGAAACGAGATCCACCGAAAAATCACTTCGCCGGGATTTCATTGAGCGTGTAATACGCATCAGCATGCCAGAGAGCTTGTCCGGCCTTCGATTTCACACCGGTTGATTTTAGGTGATGAACGTGACCGCGGACAAGGCCGTCAATGGTGAGTCGGACGGATTTTTTATCGTCCGAGACTTTAGCTGCTTTGATGGTAGGAGTGGCTTGATCAACCTCCGGTGAGCCGTATTTGCTTTGCAGGATGTAGGTCCATGCCGCCATCGAGTAAGAAGCTAGATTGGAGGCGGTTGTTTCATCCACAGGTTCGGTAAAGGTAAGTGTGAAGCCATCTGGTTCGGCTTCCATGGTGAGAATCTCGAAAGGTGTTTTTCCGGTCCATTTGACGCGTTCGAAGGTGAAAGGTTTGCTGCCACGCGATGCCCAACCGCGGTTGGATCCACCGGCGAAGAGGATGCCTTTTTCCTGATCAAGTTTGATGGGGATGAGTCCGGCTTCGAAGCCTTCGATCAAATGAAACACAGCGCCTTGATAGATGCCGTTGACCTGCTCAAGGAAGACGCGTTGGACTTGGGAGTGGGTTTGCTCGCCGACGTAAACTTGCTTTTTCCAAGGACCGAATTTTCCGTTAGAGAGATCCGGTTCGATGCCGGTGGGGGATTGGCCGACTTTGCCGTGAGGGAAAACGACGGCTGGCGGGATGTAATCCGGAAATTTCAAATGTTCTGCTAGAACGCGTGATCCGTCAGTGGGTTTTGGAGGCGCGGGAAGTTTAGCGAGTTCGTGGAATTTGTTGCCAGTTGGATTGCCTTGAAATGAGCCGGGTTTGAGCCATTTGAGAGAGGATGATCCGTTCCAGACACCTTGGTTATCGGTATAGAAGACATCGCCTTCGGCATTGAACCCGATTCCACCAGGTGAGCGGATTCCCGAGCATGTGGGAATCATCTTTCCATCGGGAGTGATGCGCAGGGTCCAGCCACGCCAGTTGGAATGGGCATGGAATGAACCTGTTAGACAAAGCGTGATCCAGACATCGCCGTTTTTATCAGGAGATGTTCCGAAGGCGTATTCATGGTAGTCACCATTGATTCCCCAATCGGAATTGATCGTTTCAAAAACATCCGCAGTACCATCGTTATCTGAATCCTGAATGCGGGAAAGCTCGGGACGTTGAGTGAGAAACAGCGAGCCCTTTTGATAATACATGCCAAGCGGTTCATGCAGGCCGTGGGTGAATTTTTTCCAAGTGACTTTCGAGAGATCGCTGCCGTAAGCGCCTTCACAGATCCAGACATCGCCGCGGCGGGTGGCGACGGCAACCTTTTCATTTGGCATCAGGGCGATGGATGAAATTTCCATGATCTCGCCTTTAGGGAGGGGGATTTCCTCGCGAAGATAGTAATCAGATTGCGTCTGGGAAAATGCCGAAGTGATGCTGGCTGTTAGGAAAAGTAGAAAGCGCATGATGGTCTTGCGTGAAAGGATTTGGTCGGATTTATTTCAGGGTGTAGTTAATAACCGTCGGTTTGCCCGGATCGACAGTGGCTGATTCAGCACCGGTAATTTCTGCGTTTCCGAGCGGGATCTCTAGTTTTGATCCACCTTTCAGGCTTAGAGTTCTAACTAAACCTTTGTCATTGGTTTTCCATGAGTCGGTTAAAGTCGCGCTACCAATCGCAATTTTAAAAGTAGGATTTCCATTGGTGTCTAGCGAGTAGCCCTTGAATTTAGCTTCTTCAGGAAGGAAACGTTTGTTGGTTAGTTTGATCGCACTGGTTCCAGATGGAGCTTGGTTGCCTTGACCACGGTTGGTCCAGTGGCGGCCTGCATCCATGAAGTCGCCACTCCAAACGATTTCAGGTGCTAGATTGTCTGCTGAATAAACGAGATTCATGCCGCCAGGGAATCCAAAGCCGATACCGCGTGGAGTGGTGCCTTCGATGAAGTTGCGGTAGATCACCGTTTTGTCGCTGCTGGGAGTGAGAGGAATGCTTGGTGTTCCGAGTTTTTTTGGTTTATCCGTCTCGGAGGGTTTGGTCAGCCAATTCCATTGTTTGCTGTCAGATTTTTTCCATTTCAAGCTGAGGCCGTGGGGTCCACTGTTTTGGAAGAAGTCCGCGCGAAATTTAACGGATCCTTGTTTGAGTGAAATTTTTCCACTCTTGGCACGACTGCCATCCATGGGTCCCGCGCCGTTAACTTCAGCAACGACTTTGCCATCCAGCGTGATTCTGGAGCCGTCATCGGAATCTAGGGCGAACTCATATTCCCCAGTTTCCGGAACTTCGAAATTTCCCTCCCATACAATTCCGTAATGTTCATTCAAAGCAGCGATCGCCGGATCGAGAATTCCATCGTGTTCTTCTTCGATGTTTTCCGATTGGATTTTATCGAAGTCAGGAATTTGAGTCCATTGGCCTTTGTAGACGCGTGAAATGACATCGGATAGGGCGGTTTGTTTTTTAGGGAGAGGAAAAAGCTTGAGGAGTTCGGGAGCGGTCCAAGGTTTGTCGCGGGATGCAAATTCAGACCGAGTGACGCGGATGAGATCGCGGTTGAAAGTTTCACCTTTGTTGCCCCACGCGGTATTGACGTAGTTGAGGATGCTGGTGATTTGATCATCCGATAGCGCGGCCCCCTGGGGTGGCATTTCGAGATTGTAGGCCTTGCCATTCACCTCGATGGGACCTTGGATACCATAGATCACGATGGCGACGGCACGTTTCGGGTTTCCGTGAACCCAAGGACTTCCAGCTAAAGGAGGGAATGCGCCGCCAGTCGCTCCTTTCCCGTCAACCCCGTGACATGCCGAGCAATATAGGGTGTAAAGCTCTTCTCCTGTAGGTTTTGCATATAGGGATGTGCAAAAAACAGCAGTCAGGATTGGCAGGATTCTAAGAGAGATCATGGGTATTTGGCTTATATAGAAACGAAATACCCAAGCTGTTTCTTACAGCGAGGACTGATATTTTCATATAACCATAAAAAACCGGCAAAAAAGCCCTGGTGGCTAATCAAATGCTTTACATGGCGAAATTGTCATACAATACGAATTGCGCACCAATGAAGTTCTTTACCCACAAGACATTTTTCCTAGCAACAGGTCTATGCGCTTTGCTGAGTTCTTGTTCTTTTGGGCCGCCCCCAGAGCCGGCTAGGGCGGAAAGAATCATGTATGAATGGCATGATGTGGGAGGCCCGGGTGAGATTTCCATACATATTGATCTGAGTGACCAGATTGCAACCATCAAACGTGCCGGAGAAGAGGTGGGTTGGTGTTTCGTAGCGACCGGGATTGAGGGTCGTGGTACCCGCCCGGGAACCTATAAGGTCAGCGAAAAGTTGGAGGACAAGTATTCAAACAAGTATGGTTGGATTGAAAACGAACTTGGAGAAATGGTGAACAACGATGCGACACCCTCCACTCCAAGGAAAAAGGGTGAGCGTTATGTTCCTGCTCCAATGCCTTATTGGATGCGCCTGACGGATTATGGAATTGGAATGCATGTTGGAAATATCCCGAATCCAGGAGATCCGGCATCGCACGGCTGCATCCGAATGCCGAAAGACTTCGTGCCACTGCTTTACGCGGAAGTGAAGTTTGGTACCACAGTGAAGATCGTTCACTGAAGGGTGGAGTTACAGGCGATGAATGATCTTGGTTTTTTGATGATGTAAAAAAAGTATGTGGTAGCGGTTGAAATTTGACGGATTGATTAGACTTTCTAGTCCGTCTATCTCCGCTCCGCTACGATTGCCGCTACGGTTTAGATCTCAAACCAAGGCGTCGGCTCTGCTTGGGTGGCACAGTAGAGGTTACTGCTGATGCCTAGTTCTTCGAGAAGGTTGGTGAAGTGAGAGATGACTTTCTTCGGGCAATTGCAATCGGAACTGAGATGGCCGAAAACGATATGGTCGAGCGATGAATGGGCGATTTCCCGGATCAGTTCATCAACTTGTATGTTTGAAAGGTGACCGTGACGAGAAGCGATGCGTTGTTTGATCGACCAAGGACGTTTGGTATCAAGTTCTAATAGTTCTTCGTCGTAGTTGGCTTCGACAAAAAGAGCGGAAAGATTTTTCAGGTGATGTTTGACGCTTTGCGTAACGAAGCCCACATCAGAGAGCAGCCCGAAACGGAAGACGCCGTTGGAGACAACGAATCCCACGGGATCGACCGCATCGTGTTGAATGGAAAAACTTGAGATGGAGAGATGGTTGATTGAGAAATCTTGGCCGGCCTCAAAGGTGATCCACTCTGCGTTGCCGATATCGCTTTCTTTGACAACATAGGCAGTTTCAGCGGTGGCGTAGAGGGGGACGGGATGTTTTTTAAGGAAACTTTTCAAGCCACCAACGTGATCGCCGTGTTCGTGGGTGAGGAGGATGGCGGAGATGGATGCGGGATCGATGCCGATGGAATCGAGTCGAAGGCAGAGTTGTTTCGCGGAGAGTCCGGCATCGATGAGGATGCGGGTGGTGCCGCATTCGACGATGGTAGAGTTGCCGGTGGAGCCGGAGCCGAGGACGGAGAATCGCAAAATTTTAAATTCTAAACTTTAAATTTCAATGAAGAGGTTTTTTAACCACGGAGGACACAGAGTTCACAGAGAGAAGAGATTTAGATAGATTTGATTTTTCTGGCTCTGTGTTCTCTGAGTCTCTGTGGTAAAATACTATAATTAAACCTTGGTAAGTTCGTAGCTGTCTTTGCCGTCTTTCATGGTCCAGCCTTTGGCGGCGAGTTCGTCTCGGAGTTGGTCGGAGGTGGCCCAATCTTTATTAGAGCGGGCGGTCCAGCGGGTGTCGGCGAGTTGTTGGATATCGGCGGGGATGTCGGTGGTGTCTTTGGAAATTTCTGGCAGGGTGATGCCGAGGGCTTTGAGGATGCGGTTGAGTCCTGCGAGTGCGGAGGCGGCTTCTTCTTTGTCGCTGAATTTGGAAGCTTCTCTCAAGCCGGTGAAAATTCCTCCGAGCGCGCCGGGAGTGTTGAGATCGTCGTTGAGCGAATCCCATGCGGGTTGGAAGACTCCGAAATCGGCGGATGGCAGGGCGGTTTCAGCGCCCATGATAGTGGCGAGCTTTGCGGCGGATTTAGCAAGGTTGTTGAGGGCTTCTTTTGCGGCGGAGAGCGATTCCAGGGTAAAGTTGAGTTGCTTGCGGTAATGCGCGCCGATGAGCACGTAGCGAACTTCCATCGCAGTGAATCCTTTGGATTCGAGTTCGGATAGGGTATACATATTACCGAGGGATTTCGACATTTTTCCACCGTCAACTAATAGGTGGGTTATGTGAAACCAATGCGCGGCAAAATGTCCGCCGCAAGCACATTGGCTTTGGGCTATTTCGTTTTCGTGGTGGGGGAAAATCAAGTCCACACCGCCGGAATGCATGTCGAAAGAATCTCCTAGGTATTCGGCAATCATCGCTGAACATTCGAGATGCCAGCCGGGTCGGCCCTGACCCCATGGTGATTCCCAAAAATTTTCACCATCTTCATCACGACGTGATTTCCAGAGTACGAAATCGGAAATGCTGTCTTTTTCGTATTCGTCGGAATTCGCGCGGGCGTTTTGAGTTTTCCCTAGATCGAGCTCTCGTTCGTCGAGATGGGAAAGTTTGCCGTATTCAGGAAAGGAGGAAATTTTGAAATAAACCGATCCATCATCCGAGGCGTAGGCATGGCCTTTGGAGATGAGGGTCGCTATCATCGCGATTTGCTGCGGGATGTGTTCGACGGCAGATGGCTCGATATGTGGGGGAAGGCACGCTAGCGCTTTGCAGTCGGCGTGGAATTTATCGCGCCATTGATCAGTGAAGGATTTGAGTGTTTTTCCAGCGGCTTGCGAGTCGCGGATGGTTTTGTCATCGACGTCGGTTAGATTGCGAACGTGGAGGGTTCTTGTTCCGCCAGTTTCCAAGGTGCGACGGAAAACATCTTGGAGCACGAAAGTGCGGAAGTTTCCAATATGTGCAGGACCGTAAACCGTTGGACCACAGCAATAGAAGCGATACGTCTGACCGTCGATCGGGCGAATCTCCTTTTGGCTGCGGGTAAGGGTGTCTTGGAGCTTCATAGCGGAAAATCAAAGGATGTTGGCAGTGAGCCATTCGCGGAAGGTTTGCCAGTCTTTGGGTAGAGATGTGGCAACTTTCGGTTGATTTGCGAGGATGGCAAGTCGGGCCGGGATTTCAACGCTGTCTTTACCGAGTTCAGCATTCATGACATCGGGAAATTTCGCGGGATGAGCGGTTTCAAGGGTGATCGTTACGGAACCGGGATGTTCATTGCGGTATTGGCGCGCCGCCAACCAACCAACCGCGCCGTGCGGATCGATTTGATAACCGAATTGGGTTTTCACTTCGCGGATCGCGATGCGGGTTTCATCATCGCTGAAACTCATGCCGCTGATGTTAGATTTCATCATGTCCCATGAGTTTCCGAAAAGGGCTTGCATGCGAACGAAATTCGAAGGAGCACCGACATCCATCGCGTTGGAGATCGTGGCGATGCTGGGGCGGGGGAGGTATTCGCCTTTTTCAAGATAGGCTGGAACGACGTCGTTGCGATTGGTCGCGGCGATGAAATGCTCGACTGGAAGTCCAAGTTGTTTTGCGATTAGACCTGCGGTGAGGTTGCCGAAATTTCCAGAAGGGACGACGAACACAGGTTTCACTCCTTCAGGCAACTGTCTGGCACTGTGGATGTAGTAGAAGGATTGCGGGACGAGGCGGGAAAGATTGATCGAGTTCGCCGAGGTGAGGTTCATGCGCTCGGAAAGTTCGCGATCAAGGAAGGCTTGTTTCACCAAAGCCTGGCAATCATCGAAACTGCCGTCGATTTCCAACGCGGTGATGTTTCCACCGAGAGCGGTGAGTTGTTTTTCCTGAAGTCCTGATACTTTGCCTTTCGGATAAAGAATCACCACACGAGTGCCGGGGACGTTATGGAAAGCCGATGCGACAGCACCGCCGGTATCGCCTGAGGTGGCGACTAGGACCGTTAGCATGCGATCTTCATTTTTTGTTAGATGCGCCATCAAGCGCGCCATGAAACGAGCGCCGAAATCTTTAAATGCCAGCGTGGGTCCGTGGAAAAGTTCGAGAATGTGATCGTCCGGAGAAAGTGCGACCAATGGTGCATCGAATTCAAGAGTTCCGTTGACGATTTTTCTTAAGTCTTCAGCTGCGATGTCCTCGCCGAAAAATGCACTGGCGACGGCAAAGCCTATCTCTTGGAAACTCATGTTCCGATATTTTTTCCAGAAATCCTCTGGAAGAGTCGGTAGAGTATTGGGCATGTAGAGCCCGTTATCAGGTGGCAGCGAACGCAAGATCGCTTCTTTGAGATCGACTTGATGTGATGCGTTGTTGGTGGAGTGATATTTCACG
>JBILAN010000019.1:0-39124 GCA_044354135.1 Luteolibacter sp. | reverse complement strand
TCAGCTTTTCACTTCGTGGACTCCGCGAGGATTGATCTTGGAGATGTGAACTTGGCAGTTGATAGGGATGGCGGTGAAGACTTTCTCAACAGCGGCACCGACTTTGCGGGCGATTTCCTCGCCTTCGCAGAGTGCGAAAACCGATGGGCCGGCACCGGAAATAGAGAAGCCGAGGGCTCCGGCTGCGAGGGCGGCGCGTTTGGCTTTGTAAAAATCCGGGATGAGTTTTTGGCGGCGTGGCTCGGCGATCACATCGTGGATGGATCGGGAAATCAGGCCGTAGTCTTCTTGGATGAGTCCGAGAATCAAACCACCGAGGTTGCCGATTTGCTGAGTCGCATTCACTAACGGAATTTCTTTCGGGAGAATTTCACGAGCGACTTTGGTGAGGATCTCGATGTCGGGATGCACAACGGCGGCCCATAGATTTTTCGGAGAGGGGATTTGCGCGATATCGAGCTCTTCGTTGGAGCGGATAAAAACGATACCACCCAGTAGGCAAGGACCAACGTTGTCAGCGTGCCAGGCACCATCAGCTGACGCCTCACCAGCCATCGCGAAGGGAAGGAGTTGGTGTTTTGAAAGCGGTTCGCCGATGAGTTTATTGACCGCATAGGCACCCGCAACCGCCGATGCGGACGAGGACCCGAGGCCGGAGCCGAAAGGCATTTTCTTGTGAATCTCCATCTCGATCCCGCGGTCAAGCATGCCGAGGTGTTTTAATAGATCGAGCGCGGCAACGCCTGCGGTGTTGATGTTGGGGTCTTTAGGTAGTTTGCCACCGTCGCCAGTGATTTCTGTGATGCGCAGGCCAGGCTTGGAGGAGTTGCGGACGACGACTTCATCGCCTGGCGAGTCGATGGCAAAGCCAAGGACATCATAACCGCAAGCGACGTTGGCGACGGTTGCGGGGGCGAAAACACGGATTTCTTGATTGGCAGACATGGCAAATTCCCTTTGGGGGGCGGGAGTGTGCTCCAGTTTTATGTAGGATATCAAGCCCTTTAAGAAAGACAAAAGACTTTGAGACGGAAGACAGAAGATAGGGGTTGGGGGATTGGTAGATTGGGAAATTGGAGATTTGGTCGCGCAAAGCCGCTAGGACGTAAAGAAAGAGAAGAGTTTTAACCACGAAAAACACGAAGGACACGAAAGCATTCTAGAACCGTGGCGATTTCAATAGTTTTCAGGACGCACCAACATCGCAAACTATGATTTCACCTACCAGCGCACTCGCACGCCAATGACTGCGCCCAATCCTGCCTCGTTTTGTCCGGAGCCGTGGTTGCGGTAATCTTCATCGGCGATGTTCTCGATGGCACAGTTAAGATCGAGATGTTCGTTCAATTGCCAGCCTGCACTTAAGGAGCTTACGATGTAGCTTGGTGTGCCCCCAGTGGGAATGCGTTGATTATCGGCGGCTTGGTCCGCGGCGGTGATGCGGTCTTCTGTGGCAGCAGCCAAGATGCGCCCCTCAATCCAGTATTTTTCAGACTCGGAAGTCCAGCGAAGTGCAACAGAACCGGTCAGGGGAAGTTGACGATTCATTGGGCTGTTACTCACGGGTCCCCCCACGAACGCTGGAATTTCGTTTCTGCCTTCTTGCCATGCGGTGAAGCCAGACAGCGTCCATTGAGAATGAAAACGCCATGCTGCCTCCAGTTCAATTCCGTAAATATAGCCATTATTGCCATTTGCTGTTACGGTGGGAGCATTTATCGCTGAAGTGGCCGGGATGGCAGCGATGACGTCTTCGATTTGGGTATAAAAAACGGCGGCTTGCAGAGAAAGGTTGTCCGAGTTGTGACGTGCTCCGACTTCATAGGTGATGAACGATTCGGGTTCAACATCAAGCGATCCAAGAGATGGGGTGCTGGCTTTTGATGTTAGATTTCCAGATAGATCATCGAGGTTAGGAGCGCGGAAGGCCTCGGAAATGCCACCGAATAGATTCCAATGACCATCAATCCGATATAACGCCCTCAACGAGCCAACGACTGAATCCCAATTCGCTGTTTCATCTTTGCGGGGAATACCGGTGCTATCCGTAAAACGTCCCAGTTCCGCGCTGGCATAGGTGTAACGAATACCCGGAGTGATCTCTAACCGATCCGTTAAGTTCCACTGATATTGTGTGAATATTCCAAAGAGGTCATAGGTCGATTCATCGGCTATGGGGAGGCTTTCTCTGTATGAGCTTCCATCTGCGTTGCTCTGTGAACCAGTTGAATCCACCATGTCGTGATAGAAATCGAATCCATAGACAAGAGTGCCGTTTCCTATTTCTGATCCAAGTGTGAGATCCGCACCGAGAGTTTGGAGATCGATGTTAGATTTGCGGATCGGTCGCGTTCCAGTTCTGCGATCTTGAAACTCAGAATCCGCAACATCCTGATATGATAGGGTCGCTGTCCAATTTTTAATAAAAGAATCGTTATGCGGATTAGAACCCGCATAGCGAATGTAGGTGAGAGATCGCTCTTGGTCGTAGGTGTTTGCATTCCAGGTGCCAGGCGCTGCGATGTGACTGCCATGCGTCCAACCCGGATTGTTTAGTGTGCGATGCCAACGAGAAATACTATCCTGATTCACATACTGGTGCGCAAAGGTGAGGGTAGAGTCAGGGTCGAGTGCGTAATCAAAACGAAAATCCAAATCTTCTTCCGGATGTCCTGTGCCTCGCATCAGTCCAACCGATGAATCCTTGATATCGCCGAAATCCTTTTTCGAAAGCCCTAGCCAGAAACCGTATTCTCCTCCAACACCAGCTTCGGTTTCCAACCGACCCGTATGGCTGCCTTGGCCGTTGGTGCGGTGTTCATAAAATGTACTGCCACCAAAATAGCTTTCCCCACTGGGACGTGAGCGGAAGTCGGATGATTTTGTGAAAGCATTGAGAGTTCCACCAGCGGCATCAGAACCGTAAAGCACCGAGCCTTGGCTGCGGATCAGTTCGATGTGATCGATGGCTAAGGAGTCAATCGTGTTCCAATACTGCACGGGACCACTGCGGAAAGTGGAATTATTGATTCTAACGCCATCCACAAGTAGTAGATTTTGTCGACCTGTGAAACCACGGATGAATGGCGAGCCATGACCATGTGCTGTTTTTTGAACCAATACGCCAGGAGTATATTGCAGCGCGTCAGGAAGAGTGCGGCGGGTGTTTTCTCTGATGAAATTCGAATCCAAAGACGTAGCTGAGTAAGTGCTTTCGCCGACTTCCTGACCGCTGCGAGTTGCGGTTACGATCAATGGCTCTAGGAAATCCTGCGCATATATCGTTGTCGCGCTGAGTGGGAGTAGAAGAACGAGGAAATATTTCATATCTATTTTTATAGCCGCTCGTTGCTAGAACTGAGGTCGATTCTAAACAATGATGAATGATGGATAAAATTTAACCAATATGGCGTTTCATGACCATGTTTGCTGTTTAGATTAACTTAAAATATCGACAAAGCATGATAAATAGGCAGTTTTCTTGAAATATCAATTATGGATAAAAATCGTCCGATAATGTCAAAATCAGCATCGCTCGCGGTGTGGTTGGTGGCTGGTTTTGGGGCGTTTGTGCTGGCTGGGTCGATTGCGTTGATGGCATTTTTTCAGCATCTAAGCAAGGCCGAGGAGGAGGTCGCGCTGGAGTCATTAGGTAAAGCCAATGCGCTGTTTTTAGATCAAAGCAACTTCCCGCAGACTAAGCATATGGCGGATCAGTTGGGCCGGGTGATGGGGGCTCATGTGGAGTTTCGTGAATCGACGGGTGAAACATCTGCGGATGGACGGGCGAGGAGCAGAACTGATTTGTTAGAGGTTGGGTTCAAACTAAAAAATGGCAATGAGGTTTGGTTTTCCAGAAAGATGAATCAACCCAGAGCCATCCCGTTTTGGAAACGTCTCGATGCGCAACTGGCGTTGGGAATTTTTTGGGCGCTCTCGCTTTTGTTTTCCGTTTTGATTGGACGTAAAGTCACTCGACCTCTTGCTAAGTTGGCTGCGGTGATTCCGGAGATTGGTGGAGATCAACCTTTGAGAGGATTGCCCGTTTCTGGACCGCAAGAAATCGTCAGTCTTGCAAATGCGCTCGTCAGAGCGCATGGGTCTTTGATCGAGGAACGAGAAAAACGCAGGCATGCGGAACGTCTGGCTTTGTTGGGTAGGATGGCGGCCAGTCTTGCGCATGAAGTTAGAAATCCTGTAGCCGCGATTCGGTTGCACGCACAGCTATTGGAAAGAGCATGCGAAACGACTGAAAAGATGTCTGCAACGCTGATTGTTAGTGAAGCGGAACGCATCGATTTTCTCGTCAATCAATGGCTGCGTTATGCAAAGCCTGAACCGGTAAAACTCATGCCGGTTGATGTTGCTGCGTTGGTTACGGATGCCTGTCATGGTCTGAGCTTGCAAGCAAATCATGCAGGAGTTGCGATCCATCAGGAAATAGCTGCCAACTGGCAAGAGCATGAGGTGAAAGGGGATAGGGATCGATTGAGGCAGGTGCTGTGCAATCTGTTGTTAAATGCCATCCAAAGCATGCCGAAAGGTGGCGAGATTACCATTCGAGTCTTACGGGGCATTTTAGAAGTCGAAGATCAAGGAGTGGGTTTCAGTCCCCAAGCACTCGCTAAATTTGGTGAGCCCTTTCATTCGGAAAGAGAAGGTGGCATGGGCTTGGGTCTGGCGGTTTCGAAGGAAATCATCGATTCCCATGGCGCGGAAATTGCGGTCGAGAATCTAACCGAAAAAGGCGCATGCGTGCGCATCACTTGGCCAAAACCTCAAAATCTAAAATAGTGAATTATGGCTGCGATATTGATTATTGAAGATGAACATGCTCTGGGAACTGCCTTATCCTTGGCGATCCAGCGCTTAGGTCATTCGCCTGTGCTTGCACCAAGTGGCGCAGCTGCGCTGGAACGAATCAAAGGTCAAAAATTTGAAGCGATTGTGTTAGATATTGGTTTACCAGATGTCAGTGGTATGGAGATTTTAGAGAAAATTCGAAAATCAGGATCTAAAATTCCCATCCTGATTATCACCGCCCACGCGACATTGGATCACACCATCACTTCGCAGAAATTGGGTGTCGCGGATTACTTAATTAAACCGCTCGATTTACAACGCTTTGAAGAAGTAATTTCCACCTTGGTCACCAAGAGTATCCAGATTGCTGAACCAAATGAACCCTCTGCAACTTCACTGATCGGTGCATCGACCAGTATGCACCGTGTGTTTCTTGGAATAGCTCGCGCGTGCAGCGGTGATATGCCAGTCATTTTGCATGGACCATGTGGCTCAGGAAAAACCTTGGCCGCGCGAGTGATTCATACAAACAGCAATCGCAGTTCGGATTCGCTTCGCATGGTTGAGTGCGCGACGATTCATCAACTAGATTCGCTACAAACGTATTTGGCCGATGCCACAGGCACCCTGGTGTTAGAAGGATTAGATGCACTCGATTCTGAATTGCAGGCACGTTTGGCTGAAATGATAGGACAAGGAAAAATTCAACTCCCGCGATTGATTGCGACCATGCAGATGGATCCGCGTGAGGCTGAGGTTAGACAAATTTTGAGATCGGATCTGTTTTATGCGTTCAGTGCGCTTTCGATCGAGATGCCAGCGCTGCGGGAAAGGACTGAAGACATTCCAGCGTTGTGTCGGTTTTTCCATGGATTGCACAGCTCCTCGGCGTCGAAGTTTGAAATGACCGCCGCCACGCTTTGTTCACTTCAGGCTTATGATTGGCCGGGCAACGTGCGTGAACTGCGCCACGTCATTGAACATGCATTGGCAATGAGCCACGGCGGTCCCATCCTGCCTGGTCATTTGCCTCCACATGTTTCACAAGCCCTACACGCGTCTGGTGGTAAAGTGGTTTCTGGAGAACTCGACCGGGTGGTGGCGCGTTGGTTGGATTCCCAACTCGAACTCGTTGATGAAACTGAATGGCAATACGATGCACTGTTGGACCAGATGGAAGTCGCAATGCTTAGGCATTTGTTAGATCGATTTGATCAACGTCCAACACGTTTGGCGGCAGCACTGCGTATGAACCGAGCAACTCTACGACAGAAACTTCGCAGAGCCGGGCTTTCCACGGAGTCTTAGGGTTTGAACCACGAATTTCAAGAATGACACGAATTTATGAGGATGAATGGTCATTATGGATTTATCCTCAGCCTTTCAGTAACTGAAGTATCCGTAAAAGAGTGAGATCAAAGCCGATTTAGGGCAAATCATTCGTGTTATTGACTACGTTACACTCCGTCCATACCGCGTGAGCTTCGCTTTAAGGTAGATTCACTAAAGCTCATGAGGCATTCGTGAAATTCGTGGTTTATTTTTCTAACGATATTTTTCGCATCGAACGATTGTGTGCGAAACGCAACAAGACAACCGCTCCCATCGCTCCGATAAGGGCGCAGAGCATATCGGATTGAGTATCCCAATGATCACCTTGCGTTCCGAGGAATGATTGCGCCGCTTCTTCCGATATGAGTGCGGCGACCCATTCCAGGAGTTCGTAAATCGAACTCACTGCCATGCACAAAGACACAATCAAAACACTCGTCCAACCGCGTACAGCGACAACGCGTTTTCTGATAAATAATTCACGGCAAAGTATGGCTGGAGTGAGTCCTTGGAAAATATGACCGAGCCTATCGTAGTGATTTCGAGATAGATCAAAGACATCTTTTGCCCAGTCTCCAATCGGCACCCGTGCATAGGTGTAGTGACCACCAACAGCTAACAGAATCATGTGCATGCCAATCAACAACATGGAGAAATTCGAGATCCTCCATTTGTTCATCTGGAGAATAAACAACACGATGAATCCTGCAAACACTGGACAAACCTCCAACCACCACGTAAGCCTGTCATAAGGCTCCCATGCCGACCAACCTAAGATCGGTGTCATCACGATCAGCAAAATGATGTTCACGTGGAGTTTCATTTCTGAAACTCTAAGTTTTTAAATTTGAAACTCCAAGGAAGAAGAATGACGCCCCATGACCGGAATCTCATTTTTCAAGTAGTTGAGGGAATGTTTTTTTACATTTTACTGAATGTTTCTGCTTTGGAAGTTGTGGGGTGATTAGTGAATGCGTTGGCTACGGAATGAGAAATTGTCTCTATTGGTAGATAAAAGTTGCGGAGATCGCTAGACCATATAGTTGAAGAATCGTCAAAAGCATATGATTTCTAGTCGCACTCTTATCCAAAGTCTTGCCGTAGTGACCGGCATGGTTTCGCTCAGTTTCAAGCTGCCAGCTGCAGAAGAAAAATTCGACACTGCATGGTTGCGTGCGGAGGCTAAGCGTATTTCGGTTCAGCCCTATATTACACCACCTGCGAAGTTGCCGTCATGGATTGATGGATTGGATTACGATGCTTATCAATCGATCAAGTTCCGTAAGGACAAGGCGCTCTGGCAAGGCAAGGATCGCAATCTGGAAGTTCGCCTGTTCCACCTCGGTTTGTTCTTCCGCCATCCGGTGAGCATTCACGAAGTAGAGGATGGCAAAGCAACGACGATTCCCTATTCGAAAGATCTCTTCACCTACGGCGAAAAACTCAAAGTTCCTGCGAAAATCGATAACCTTGGGTTCGCAGGTTTCCGTGTCGGTGTGTCACCTGATAAGAATGCCGATATGTTTGCATTTTTAGGAGCGAGTTACTTCCGTGCGGTTGGCGAAACCAAGCAATACGGGCTTTCCGCGCGTGGACTTGCGGTAGATACCGCGCTGCCTCGTCCCGAAGAGTTTCCGGATTTCCGTCATTTTTGGTTAGAAAATCCAACAGCTGATTCCACGACCCTGCGGGTCCACGCCTTGTTAGATAGTCCGTCCGTGGCCGGTGCTTACACCTTTGTGATCACGCCAGGCGAGGTCACGAAAATGGATGTCGATGCGGTGCTTTATCCTCGGAAAAAAATCGAACGGGTCGGGATCGGTCCGTTGACTTCCATGTATCAGTGCGGTGAAAACGATAGACGAGTGGCCGATGACTGGCGTCCAGAAATCCATGATTCAGATGGATTATCGATGTGGAGCGGCAATGGTGAATGGATCTGGCGTCCGCTGGTGAACCCTGTGAACTTGCAGTTCAATTCCTTCCTTGATGAAAACCCCAAAGGTTTCGGTTTGCTACAGCGCGATCAGGATTTCGATCACTATCTCGATGACGGCGCGATGTATCACAAACGTCCCTCGCTCTGGGTTGAGCCGCTCGATGGTTGGGGCAAAGGCCAGATCCAGTTGGTCGAGATTCCAAGCCCAGATGAGACTTTCGACAACGTGGTTGCGTTCTGGAACCCGGAAAAACCTTTCGGACCCGGCGAGGAGCATCGTTTCCGTTATCGCCTGCATTGGGGTGCAAAACCACCGGTCAGCACTCCAATGGCGCATGTGGTCGCAACCCGCGTCGGATCTGGCGGCATTCCTGGCGAAAAGAATCGTTCGGCAACTCGCAAGTTTGTCCTCGATTTCAAAGGCGGTCGTTTTGAAGATCTACCATTGGAAACCAAGGTGGAGCCTATCGTCACGACCTCTCGTGGAAAAATCCTTCATCCAGCGGCTCGTCCTGTCATTGGTGGTGATACCTGGCGCTGCAATTTCGACCTTTTGGTAGATGGTAAAGAGCCTGTGAATCTCCGCTTGTTCCTGAAAGACGCCAAAGGCGCGCTTACCGAGACTTGGATTTACCAATACACCCCGCAGTAGTTTATGACTCTTGGAGGAGGAGGAGCGTTGGTTTTTAAATAATTGAACCACGAATTTCACGAATGCCTCATGAACTTTGGTGAATCTACCTAAAAGCGAAGCTCACGCGGTATGGACGGAGTGTAACGTAGTCAATAACACGAATTTTGAGGATGTTGGCCGTTATGGATTCATCAGTCATCTTAATGACAAAGAATCCTTGGAAAAGTCAGACTCAGTTCGCTTTAGGGCACCCATTCGTGCTATTCGTGTCATTCGTGGTTAGACTGGTTCTCAAAAGTCCGTGCAGCAAAGGGAGATTTTTTGGTTTGGATTTCATGCCGCTTCGCGGGAGGTATTTTGAACGTTCCGGCCTGCGAACGCCGATTTCTGCGTTGTTCTTCGGTTGTGGATGTTTATCCACGCCCTCATCACGCCTTGAACTCGTGCGCCCGCAGACTCGGCCTTTCCCGCACGGACTTTTGAGAAACAGTCTAAAACTCTACTTCATTTTCTCCCCATAATGCTCGGCGAGTCCTTGAGCTAGAGTTTTGGCGTATTCTTGGAAAATCGAAGGCACAAATTTGCCGTCCACATCGCGTATGCCGAGGTAGTCGCCCGCTTGGATGCGGTTGTAGTCTGGAACCGAATTCATGACATAGGGTTCCATGAAAATGACAGGGCAGTCATAGAGTCGATTCGCCAGAAGGTTGCGGGCGTAGAGGTATTGGCTAGATGGAATAGCTCGAAAATTCCCTGCGCTTGGATGATAAATAAAAGGCGGAATTCCTGTCTTATTCACAAAGATTTCAGCGACCGTTTGAGAGACGCTAAGTTCTTCTTCATGAGTGCGTTGCAGGAGTTTTTTAAGCATCTCAAAGCGCTGATCTTCCTCACGTATTTCATCGCCTGTATATGCACCATTAAGCAGTATATGGAAATGATTGTTTGGAACGAGTGTTGGAGTCTTTGGGTCACCCCAAGCATCGGCATTGAAATGCAGACAGAGCACCAGATCAGGCTTGAGAGTTTTATTGACTAGGTCGGCCCGAGCTCGGATTTCGGCATTCCGATAGAACAGTTTTTCTGTGAACCGCTGGATCGAAATCGGGTCGGTAAGTCCATCATCATTTGCGGCGAGTTCGGTTAGGTTTGCGGGTCGGAACCGGGTCACGGGTTCTGGTTTGCTGCGCACGAGAGAAACTTTGGCTCCCAATTTTTCGAGTTGGGGTTTCAGGAGTTTGGCGACCTGAAGGGTCATGTCTCCCTCGGTTACCGGTTTGGCTTCACCGATTTGAAACCAGCGACCTTCGATTTTTGCCCATTCACCGCCAATGTGCCCGGGGTCGATCGCGATATGGAGGTTCTTGAGGGTTTTTTTGTCGGGGCTAGAGGGGAGGGATGCAGCGTTTTTCCAATGGCGAGGGGTGGGGAGTGTATGTTCTGGTTTGGCGAAATGCAGGACGAATCGGGGTTCGTTCGGGTCGTTGGTGGTGAGGATTTCTGCAAATTCATCCAGTATGATGATGTATTCCTGCCAAGTGGAGTCTGTGGTAAAAATGTCGCAAATCAGTCTTTCGAAGTCTGAGCGGGTGATTGTGTGCTGAAAGACTTGGAGCTGAGTCCAATCGGGTTTTTCGCCAAGAATAGAATGCGCGGGTGGGAGTTTCTCCTCGGGAGGAGGAGTGGGTGCCGGTGGTTGGCGGAAAACCAGAAATAGCGTAAGCGCAAAGAGAAATAGTAAAGCAATGATGGGGGCGGGGTTGCGCATAGGTGTGATATAAACACTAAATTTTAAATTCTAAACTTCAATTGATGAGAAATGCGAATGATTTCTGGGTCAATACGTGAGGAGTTTTTCGATTTTTAACCACGAAAAACACCAAATAGACGAAAAGGAGAAGTTTGATTAAACAAGGTATTCGTGCAGAGATATCGTCCCATGATCATTTCGTGTGCTCCGGGTCTTTCGTGGTTAACTCTTTTCATTGATTTCGCCCCGATCATACGGAAGATATGATTGCCAACTTGCGGTGTAGCGATTTGACTTCCCGCCCATCCAACTCTTCTACCTGTGAAATCCCACGAAATTTTTACCAAGATTGATCCCGCCGTTGTAGCCGAAATGCTAGACTGGTTCCGCGCGAATGACAAAGAAGTCTATAAGACGGTGATTTCAACGCTGGCGTCCAACCGCAAGCTGCGCCCCGTATTTCTTCAGAAGAAATCGCTGCCCGAGCAATATGTATGGGTGCAGAAAACCCTGCAGATTCGCGCGTGCGATGCAATTGGCGAGCAATTGATGCAGGCATATCTGATGGCGGCTCAGCAGAAGATGCTTGGAATGTTCTGTGATGGCTTGGGCATCGAACACGATGGTAAGGGATCGGTTTCCGGCGCGTTGCCAAAAGAGCTGGATAAGGTGAAGTTGGATGAGACCATCGAGAAATTGGTCGATGTGTTTGATCCGAAAATTTTCACCCTCTATCTGTTGTGCTTCAACATGCAAGTGGCGGGTGGGTATGCGTCGCTGACCGAGAAGCTGGCTTCCGACGAGCGCTTGAAATTGGCGTAACGTTTTCAACAAGAGATGCCCAAAGTTTACCTAAAGACCTACGGTTGTCAGATGAACGAGCGCGATACCGAGCAGGTGGCGCTGATGTTCACTGAGGGTGGCTATACCCTCACACCGACCGAGAAGGATGCGGATGCGATTTTGATCAATACCTGTTCTGTTAGGGATCAAGCGGAGCAGAAAGCTTTGGGTAAAATGGGCATCATGGGCTCGCAACGACAGAAGCGCTCGCATGTGGTTTATGGTTTCATGGGTTGTATGGCGCAATCACGCGGTCAGGAGCTTTTCGAGCGTATACCGCATCTCGATGTGGTGGTTGGTACTCAGAAATATCACAAGGTATTTGAGTATGTGGATGGGATATTGAAACAGCGTTTAGAAGCTCGGATGGACGATCCAGCGCTCTCTCTTATTGGAACTTCCGTGTGTGATATTGCTGAGGAAACTGATTCGCAAAACACCATTCGCGATCATATGCCGAAGGCAAAAAATGCCTCGGCTTTTGTTTCCATCATGCAGGGCTGCAATATGCGCTGCTCTTTCTGCATCGTTCCCGATACGCGGGGAAAAGAACGCGGAAGGCCGATCGCTGACATCGTCAAAGAGGTCGATTTTCTCGCTCGCCAAGGTGTGAAAGAAGTCACCTTGCTCGGTCAAATCGTTAATCTTTACGGTCGAACCGAATTTCCGAAAGTCGATGGCAAGTCGCCTTTCGTACAGTTGTTGGAAGCTGTGCATGCCGTTGAGGGTATCGAGCGGATTCGTTTCACATCCCCGCATCCTATCGGATACCGCGATGATCTGGTGGCGGCGTTCACCTATTTGCCCAAACTGATGTCGCATATTCATTTCCCTATGCAGAGCGGATCGGACAGAATTTTGAAGGCAATGCGACGTCCTTACAAAAACGAGAAGTTCATTGAGATCTGTGAGAAGATGAAAGCGGCAAGGCCGGATCTTGCGATCACGACGGATATCATCGTCGGTTTCCCAGGCGAAACCGAAGAAGATTTCCAATCGACGATACGGACCGTCGAGCGGCTCGAATTCGATAACGCATTCGTATTCCGTTACTCGAAGCGCAAGGACACGCCTGCGGCGGAAATGGAAGATCAAATTCCAGAGACCGTGAAAGAAGAACGTAATCAGCGTTTGTTAGATGTGGTGAATCGTTTGGCGATAGAGAAAAACGCAGCCATCGTTGGCACCGTTCAAAGCGTGCTTTGCGAGGGATCTTCGAAAAATAATCCAAGCACCTTGTCGGGAAGAACCCCGCAGAACAAGATTGTGATTTTTGAAGGGGATGTGAATCGCTTGACCGGTCAGATCCTAGATATCGAGATCAAGGATTCGACCGGGTTTACCACCTATGGCGTGCCGGTTGGTCTTTAGAATTTTCACCGCCGAGGCACAGAGGTCGCGGAGAAATATGACCCAAAAAAGGCAAAAATCGGCAATATTTCTGAAATCCATGCAATAAGATCATGTTTTTGAACGTTTCATATAGTCCATGTTCCCTAAAAACCTTATTCCTGCCCGTCATTTAGCCTTTGGCTTGGGTCTAGTTCTGACTTTACCCGCCTACGCTCAACTTCCTCTTCAGAAAGACGACACAGTCTGCATCATTGGCAATGGCCTTGCCGATCGGATGCAGCATGACGGTTGGATGGAGACGGTCATTCAAAGCAAAATGGCAGGTAAAAATCTCTCATTCCGCACTCTTGCTGTTTCAGGTGATACCGTGACCTCTCGCCCACGCAGCAAAGGCGTGCCTTCTCCGGAAGACTACCTAGCGACATGCAAGGCCGATGTGATTTTTGTTTTCTTCGGTTACAACGAATCGTTCGGTGGAGAGAAAAAGCTCGCTGAGTTCAAAACTTCCCTCGCCACGATGGTGGGGAATTACCAAGCTGCGAAATACAATGGAGAATCAGCCCCGCGTATTGTGCTCTTCTCTCCCATCGCTCATGAAAACCTGAAAGATCCACTCTTACCAGACGGCGTTGAGAACAACGTGAACCTATCGCTATATTCAGAGGCGATCAAACAGGTGGCTACGGAAAAGAGCGTAGCGTTCGTGGATCTATTCAATCCTTCAAAAGAACTCTACGCCAAAGCCAAATCTCCACTCACTCTCAATGGCGTGCATTTGTTAGCAGAGGGTAACCACCGGATCGGCGAAGTGATCGCTGCTGCTCTAACAGGTCAGGCTGTTTCTCCTTCAGCGACTCTTGAGCCATTGCGTAAGGCAGTGCTCGATAAAAACTGGCATTGGCATAACCGCTTTCGCGCGACCGATGAAAACGACATGTGGGGTAGCCGCGCCGGATTGAGTTTCGTCAAGAAGCAGACCAATGCTGAGGTTCTACTACACGAGATGACGATGCTCGATGTATTGACCGCCAATCGCGACGCGAAAATTCACGCCATTGCTCAGGGAAAAGCTCACAAAATCGATGATTCAAATGTTCCAAAACCCATCGATGTGATTTCCAACGTCGGCGGCGGTAGCCAGAGTTCTAGCGCTGAAAAGGAAGGTAGCAGCGAATACATCAGCGCTGAGGAGAGTCTGAAAAAAATTAACGTTCCAGAGGGCTTTGCGGTGAATCTTTTCGCCGATGAATCCAAATTTCCAGCACTCGCCAACCCCGTGCAATTGCAGGTCGATACGAAAGGTCGACTCTGGGCCGCTTGCTGGGGGACTTATCCGAAGTGGGAGCCGCTCAAGGAAATGACCGATACCATCTTGATTTTACCCGATGATAATCGCGACGGCATAGCAGACAAGGCGATCGAATTTGCTAAAGTGCACAACCCACTCGGCTTTGCATTCTGGGGCGGCGGCGTAATCGTTGCCTCCCAGCCTGATATTCTTTTCCTCAAAGATACCGACGGCGACGATAAGGCAGATCTTCGTATCGTGTTGTTACAAGCCACTGGATCGGCGGACACTCACCACGCAGCTAACAATTTCACTATCGGTCCAGACGGTGGACTTTACTGGCAGAGTGGTATTTTCCTCCACCACAACTACGAACATCCATGGGGCGCTTCTTTATCCACGGGTGCATCTGGAATGTATCGTTTTTGTCCACGTCGCCATACGATTCAGTTCATCGCAGCTAACAACCCCAATCCACATGGCACCAGCTTCGACCGCTGGGGTTATCTCTTCGCTAGCGACGGCACTGGCGGTCATGCCTTTCATGTGCGTCCTGATGGAAACGGTTTCAAAATGTTTCCTTTGATCAACAAAGAAGTCCGACCTGTGCCAGCAAACGGCATCATCTCTAGTTCGAATTTTCCCGACGACATCCAGCAGGATTTCCTCGTCTGTAACGCGATAGGTTACCTAGGTATCAAGCGCTATGATCTCAAACGCGACGGCTATACTAACGATAAAGCCACCTTCAAGCAGGGTGAAATATGGGGTGAGCCGACTCCCGATTTCCTCCGCAGCGATGACAAAAATTTTCGCCCCTCTGATGCAGAGTTCGGGGCTGACGGCGCACTATACGTCGCCGACTGGCAGAACGTCATCATCGGCCATATGCAGCACAACATTCGTGATCCGAAGCGCGATAAAAAACATGGCCGGATCTTCCGCATGATTTACAAGGATCGCTCTTTACAGGAGCCTGTTGCTATTCATGGTCAGCCGATTATCGCTTTGTTAGAGGCGCTCAAGCATCCTATCGATGGGGTTCGTGAACGCGCTCGTCTTGAGCTTGACTCACGTCCTCAAGCTGAGGTCGCTCCCGCTATGCTCAAGTGGATGAAACAATTCGATCTAAAAAAAGCCGAGCACGCTCACCATTTGTTGGAAGCTCTGTGGTGGCATCAACGCCATAACATTCGTGATGAAAAACTCCTCGCGGCGATGCTCGAATCGCCTGAACCTCACGCCCTTAATGCTGCTGCCATGGTGAAACAATTCTGGGGCCCTGCAGATGCAGCTAAGGCCGGTATGCCCACCGAGATCAAAATTGTTAAGGAGAAGAAGGTCATGGCCAAAGTTCCTGATCATCTCAAAGGTAATGACGCAAAGGCTTATGAGCTCGGGGCTGAAGTCTTTAACCGCGAAGCTCATTGTGCGACCTGCCATCAACCTCACGGCAATGGACTCGATCCGGCTTTCCCATCACTTGTCGGCACACCTTGGGTTACTGGAAGTGAGGAGCGATTAGCTAAAATCGTTCTTAACGGTATACACGGAAAAATTGAAGTGAACGGTAAGGTGTTTGATCCCGAAAAAGGTGTTCCGCCAATGACCGCATTCGGTTCAATTCTCAAAGATGAGGAAATTGCCGCCGTATTGACTTATGTCCGAAACACTTGGGGCAACAAGGCCGCTCCTGTTAGCGCAGAGACCGTTAAAAAAGTACGCCAGGCAACGAAGGATCGTTCCGTTTTCTGGAAACCCGAAGAGTTACTTAAAGATCACCCACTAGAAAAATAACCGATAACTCTATGAAATCTATCCTGACTCTTTTACTCGCTGTGACCGCAGCCCACGCCAACCCTATCGTCTACGAAGGCGAGGCTGGTCCCGGAAAAGGTAAGCACATCGTCTTCCTTGCGAGCGATCACGAATACCGTGCGGAAGAGGCTTGTCCTGCACTTGCACGTATTCTTGCAAAGCGCTTGGGTTTCAAATGCACGGTTGTCTTTGGCGTGGACAAGGAAGGTCATATCGAAGCCGGCTCATCCATCGTTACGGGACTTGAGGCGCTTGAAAAGGCAGACCTCTTTTTCATTTTCGCACGTTTCTTGAATCTACCCGATGACCAGATGGCTCACATTGAGAGTTATCTTGAACGCGGTGGTCCGGTTTGCGGCTTACGCACTTCCTCACATGCCTTTAAAATTCCAGGAGATTCCAAATACGCAAAATATGACTTCAAATCCAAAGTCGCTGGCTATGAAAACGGTTTCGGCCACCAGATCCTGGGAAACACTTGGGTTGGGCACTACGGAACTAACCACAAACAGGGCACACGTATTCAGGTGATTCCTGAACAACGTGGTAATGTGATCCTTACGGGTGTGGCCGATACTGCATTCACTCACGCTGGTGGATATGTTGGTAAAGCCGCACCTGATTTTACGGTTCTAACAAATTCACAACCGCTTGTGTCTATGGATCCTGCTGCAGAAGCCGATCCTAACAAACCACCGATGCCATCGACCTGGACTCGTAGTTATGCTGCTAAAGACGGCACCAGGCATCGAGTTTTCCACAGCACTCAAGGAGCTTCACAGGATTTCCTTGATGACAACTATCGCCGATTGGTTCTCAACGGAGTGCTCTGGGCAATTGGTATGGAAAAGGAAATCAAGGCGGACCTCGATATCTCATTCGTCGGGCCGTTCAATCCGAGTAAGTTCTCGTTCAAAGGTGAGGCGAAAAACGTCAAGCCGAGTGACCTGGTAGGATGGGAATCACCGATTATGCCTGCGAGATAAGATTTATCCTAAAGAGGAAAATGAACCACTGATTAACACTGATTAACACTGATGCTAAGAGGATTAGAAAGAATTCTTCATTCACCTAAAAGGTGAGACTGAAAAAATTCATAACTCTTTGATTATCCGTGTCTATCTGTGTCCATCCGTGGTTCCATTTCTGTTTATAGGTTTATCGCTAATTACGAATCTCTAACAAAAAAAGCCCTGTGATTTAAAATCACGGGGCTTTTTGTTATTTAAATTGGCCGGGCGGATGCAAGCCACCGCCACGATTACTGATTCGGGCCGCGATCGTGATCCATGCGGAAAGCTTTTCCGCGGAGTTTTGCGTTTCGGGTTTTCTGAATCGCTTGGTCGGCAAGTGCTTCTGGAACATCGACGAGGCAATGTTTTGGAAACAAAGTGATGCGACCAAGGCAACCATCTGGAAGGCCGGCTTCACGATACATCATGCCGACGATGTCTTTTGGCATGATCCCCGCACCTTTTCCCAGTGAGATGAACAAACGGGACATGCCGCCTTCAACCGGACCGGCATCGCGTTTCGCTCCACCGCGTTCGTATTCGCGTGGTGGGCGATCAGGAGAATCGTAGCGAGGACGTGCTTCGCGCTCACGGGATTCGCGAGAATCGTTCTTGCCTTTTTTGTTGTCGCGCTTCGCGCCGCCTTCTGGCTCGCGATCTTCTTGAATAGCCTCGCCTTCGCGCCCGTTAGATTCGCGGAGCATCGTGATCAAGGCGCCCGCGATATCGGTCGGCGTGTGTCCTTGTTCTAACAGGCGATCAATGTTCTCCTGATAGGAATCAAAGCCACCCGTTTCGAGGCGTTCTTTGAGCGATTCAAAAATGATATCCGCACGACGACCCTCGACTTGCTCTACCGATGGGATTTTCTCGCGTTTAATGACTTGGCGGGTGTAGCGCTCGATCGCTTGGAGGCGATAGATTTCCCGTCCAAAAACGAAAGATACCGCACGTCCGGAACGACCCGCACGTCCGGTGCGTCCGATGCGGTGAACGTAGTCTTCGGGATCGGTTGGAAGGTCGTAGTTGAACACGATGTCGATTTCATCGATGTCGAGTCCACGAGCCGCGACGTCGGTGGCGACTAAGAGTTCGACGGCGCCATCGCGGAAACGTTTGAGAACACGTTCACGCATTTGCTGGGTGATGTCGCCGTGCAGGCGGTCAGCGGCGTAGCCACGGTTGACCAGATCCTCGGTGCATTCATCGACCGAGCGTTTGGTGTTACAGAAAATGATCCCGAGACGCGGCGGATTCATATCGAGGATACGAGAAAGAACCTCGACCTTCGAGCGCTGGCGAACTTCGTAGTAGGCTTGATCGACAGTTGAAACCGTCATCGCTTTTTGTTCGATCTCGATGAGTTCAGGATTGTTGCCGAATTTTTTGATGAAACGCGAAACCCCCGGATTCATCGTTGCTGAGAAGAAGAGGATCTGGCGATCTTTCGGAAGCGCGGCAAGGACCTCATCCATTTCCTCTTTGAAACCCATATCGAGCATGCGGTCGGCTTCGTCGAGAATCGCCATCTTGATGCGGCTGGCATCGAACGAACCACGGCGAAGGTGATCCAACAAGCGGCCGGGAGTTCCGACGACAAGTTGCGCGCCGCTGCGGAGCGCACGAAGCTGGCGGTCGATAGGGGCACCACCGTAAACAGGAGTAGCTTGGAGACCGACTTTTTTCGCGCCGAGGCGGTGGACTTCTTCGCAGACCTGAACCGCGAGTTCGCGGGTTGGGCATAGAATCAATACTTGCGGATAAGCTTTTTTGACATCAATCGAGGCCAAGGCAGGGAGGGCGAAAGCCGCGGTTTTGCCAGAGCCGGTTGCGGAAAGGCCGAGGATGTCTTTGCCTTCGAGGGCAGGTGGGATGGCTTTCCACTGAATGGGAGAAGGCCGCTCGTAGCCTAAAGTTTCAATCGCTGCGAGGAGATCATCGGGAAGCCCGAGCTCGGAAAAAGGAGGTGTGTCCATACAAAATAATACAAGAAAACCGCAGCTTTTCCCGCGGGGACGCGGACAATTGCACAGGTTTCACAAGAATAACAAGCTCGGATTCTCACCCTCAAACCCGACCCCGCTCATTACAATCCTTGTCACAGCTGGGACAAAGATTGTAAATTTTGTCCCAGCCGTTGCAATTATTGTCGCAGCTGGGACAAAAATTGTGAACAGTGGTTGCCGATGAAAGCGAAAACCGAACTCCTTCTTTACCGCCTGTTTTGGCTGGCGGAAAAGCCGTTTAATCCGACTTTTCAGAATCTCGAGCAATCATTTGAGGGTTGGGCTTACCGCAATGGATTGCTTACTCAAATTCATCGACTTGAAGCGCAAGGGTTTATTGAAACATTGAATGATCCTGCATCGGGCAAGCGCCTGCACCGACTGACAGAAGCAGGGATGAATGCTGCGAATGGAGGGCGCGATCCCGAGCAGGCCTGGGCGACCCCGTGGGATGGCAAGTGGCGCTTGTTCCTTTTTGATATTCCGGAGGCGGAGAATACGAAACGTCGACAACTGACACGCGCTCTGGCCAAAGCCGGTTGCGGATGTCTTCAAGGCAGCGTCTGGATTTCGCCCTCAACCCCACCAGCCATCGAGAAACTGATCGCGAGCGATGACCCCGACTGCACACACCTGATGTTGCTCATGGCGGATACGAAAGGTCAAAAAGTTGATGTTCGGATGGTTGAAGGCGCTTGGAATTTTGATCAAATCAATGAGCAGTATGAGAAGTTGGAGACCATTCTCGATGAATTTCCTGCCGTGGCCCAGCAAAACAGTCCTGAGGTGCTTGCGGATTGGACGGCTGCGGAAAAGGCGTCCTCAAGCATCGCACTGCAGATCGATCCTTTGCTGCCATCCGCATTGTATCCAAAAATTTATGTGGGCAGAAAAATCTGGAAGAAACGCATCAAAATCCTGGCTGATGCAGCAAGACACGCATCGGGTTTAACGGTATAGCGCTTTTAGAAATCGGAAAACACTCCCATAACTCGCTCCAATTCGTTGCAATCTTTGTCCCAGCTGTGACAAGGATTGCAATTGGAATGGAGGTGGGTTGGTGATTAATCTTTCCAGCGGTAGTGGCCGGTGATGGGGAATTCATCGATTCGGGCTTCTTCTTGGGTGCCAGCGCCGATGTTGTGGATGATGAGAGGCCGGCCGGAAGTATTCTTTTTGTCACTTACGATCATGATGTGGGGGAGGTTGGGTGGGACGGTGCAGGTGACGATGTCTCCAGGTAAGAATTCGGATTTCTCATCATTTTTGGGGAGGGGGATGGCGATATGTTTGCGGGTGAAAAAGGTCATCAAATTAGGGACGCGGCGGTGATCGATGTTTTTATCCGTCGATTTCAATCCCCAGATTTTTGGGTATTTTGAAAAATTTGCCTTCATATCAAGATGAACAAGTTCTTGGAGGTCTTGATCGAGCGTATCGCGTAAGGCGCGGATCAGCACATCGGTGCAAACGCCGCGTTCGCGTGGGATATCGCCTTTGGGGTAAGTGAGAGAGGCATATGCTGGATCATAACGAACCGTGACACCGATTTGTTTACGCGCCTCCGCGATGAGTTTCCCGGCTGAGTTGGCTTGGGCGCTTGCGAAGGTGATTAGGAAAATGAAAAGCCATTTAGACATACGTTATCATTCAATGGACTCGGTAAATTAAAGCAAGCAATGAGTCTCGAATTGACGCTGCTGATCACGGATTTAGTGTCGCAGGTATGAGACTTCTTCTGCTATCGTTCTTAGGTGTATGTTCCGTGTTTGCGCAAAAGCAAGAGATCGCAATTGATCCCAAATTGCCTAACGTTCTTCTGATCGGCGATTCGATTTCTCAAGGTTATGACAAGATGGTGAAAGAGGGACTCATCGGCAAAGCCAACGTAACCAGAAATCCGGGAAATGCTGAATGGAGCGGGACGGGAATCAAAAAGATCGATTCCTATTTGGGAGATACCAAGTGGGATGTGATCCACTTCAACTGGGGGCTGTGGGATATGTATGGTTGGGAATATGACAATGAAGAACGTTCACCAGAAGCTTATGCGAAGCGACTCGATGAGCTCGTGACGCGAATGAAAAAAACCGGAGCGAAATTGATTTGGGCAACGACCACACCCGGATGCAAGGATCCTGATAAAACCATGCAGAATCGTTTCAAAAAAGAAGTTGTGATCACTCCGGAACAACAAGCGAAATACAGCGAGGCGGCACTCGAAGTGATGAAAAAGCACAAGGTTGTGATCAATGATCTTTATGTCCATATCCTGCCCGAACTTGATAAATATTCTTTGGGCAAAAATGACGTTCACTTCAATCGTGAGGGTAGTGATTTTTTAGCGAAGAAAGTGATAGCTGTGATCGAAGCGGCGATTAAAGGCGAGAAGTGAGAAACTGCAGAATCATTCGACTGAAATAATAAAATCCAAAAAGGATTATTATCCGCTGAATAATTTATTTAAAGGGAGAAAATGGAGGCAACTGAGTTAGCGGAGGTGTTTTTAGTAATACAGATTCAATCTAAACAAAGTCTGTTTGCTCCGTGTCTCCGGCTCTCCGTTTAGAAAAATGCCCGTAGTAAGCTCAATCAAACGCTAACGGATACAGTAGAGGAACTTTCACTTCGAATTCCGGCAAGAATGTTTTGGTGTCATGCATGCGGCGGCGGGCGATGATTTCCTTGGCTCCGGGTTTGAATTCTAACAGGAACGATTGGCTGCTTTTGGTGTTGTAGGCGTGACTCATGGAGGCGACGTTGATGTAGGTCGTTTTTTCGAATATCTTGACGTATTCTGCTGAGTAAGGTTTGTGATGTGCGTGGCCGCTCATCCAGAGCACGATGTCGGATTTAGCGATCAAGGCCGCAATTCGGTCTGGTGGGGAGAGATAGCGGCTCGATAAATCGGTATCGATGGTTGTGTCTTTCACTCCTTGGTGTGAGCAGACGATGATGTTTTTGCCTTTGTGTTTAGCGAGTTCAGCTTCCAGCCAGTCACAAGCCTGAGGTGTTAGCTCTCCAGCTACGCCGGCTTTTTGATCGGAGAGAAAGATCCAGACAAGATTGCCATCGATGACGGAATACGGATCCGTGCTGCGGATTAGCGTTGTGAAGAAATCCGCTTTTCCTCCATGATACTCGTGATTGCCTGCAACTTCATACCAGGTTTTGATTCCGCTATCATCACGTGTGGTGATGTAGTTTTTGAGTTGTTGCTCGTTGCCGCCATGAGTGAGGTCGCCGAGTGCCATGGCGTATGAAATATCTTTATGCTCTTCTTGCATGTCTTTGCATGCTAGGGAAAGCCACTCGGCACCATCTTTACCGCCTTCTGAGTAGCCGCAATGGATATCGGATAAAACCCATATTTTGCGTGGTTTGGAACTTTCTGCTGCGGATGACGGGTTTGTTCCCAGTGCGCCAATGACGGCTGCTCCAGTGGACATTTTGATGAATTGGCGTCGGTTTTTCATGATCTAAGTGAAACCATAAGTGCAATCGTTTGGCAAAGCAAAGCTCTTGCTTGAACATTTGGCGATGAGAGGGAAAGCTGGCAGCAGATTGAGCAAGAAATTATCAGTTGAGGATTTTCAAGAGGTATCGCCGCACCCGGCACTGGGTCTGGATTGCGGGGCATCGCGGATCGGCATCGCGGCAACGGATGATTTCGGGATTATGGCACATCCTGTGGAAACGATCGATCTAACAAGTGGATCGGATGGTTTGGTGAGAATTTCAGAAATTGCCGCATTGCGAAAGGTGAAGACCTTGGTGGTGGGATTGCCGATCAGGTTGAATGGCTCGGAAGGCGATTCGGCGAAGAAAGTCAGGGACTACGCAGCTAAGCTTTCACGGATATTACCTCACTTGCCGGTGGTTTTTGTGGATGAGGCGTATTCGACCATGGATGCTTCGGAAAAATTGCGTGAGGCGGGTAAGAGTGCTCGTAAACAAAAGGCATTGATCGATCAGGCGGCTGCGGTGGAAATTTTGAGCCGTTGGATGGAGGAAATTTCATGAGATTGAAACTGACCATCGCGTATGACGGACGTCCGTTTCTTGGCTGGCAATCACAGGCAGGTGGAAACACCGTGCAGGATTTTTTGAATGAGGCCCTGGAAGTGACGGCGAACCAGCCGATCAAAATGTTTGGATCGGGCCGGACCGATACAGGCGTGCATGCTTTGGGCCAGGTGGCGCATTTCGATGCACCGGCGGAATCAACCATGAATCCTTACAACTGGGTTCCGGCGTTAAATACCAAGTTGCCTGCGACGATACGGGTGATCGCTTGCGAGGAGGTTTCGGAAGATTTTCACAGTCGGTTCTCAGCGATAGGGAAGCGATATTATTACGATGTTTGCACCGATCCGGTCTTGCCTCCATTGAAAGCGGGATTGGCGTGGCATTTGCCGCGTTTGTTGGATGCGGATATGTTGGAGCTAGCGTTGAAAAGCTTCGAGGGAAAACACGATTTTCATGCGTTTGCGGCGTATCGCGGAAATGAGGACGAGGAGACGGATTACGCGCGCACCGTGTTTTCTGCGAGGCTCACGACTTTGCCAGATGGTTACCGGATGAGTTTTCACGGCGATGGTTTCCTTTACAAAATGGTGCGGATGTTGGTGGGTTCGGCGATCAAAGCGGCTCAGGGCAGGCTGAGATTGGACGATCTTCAGTTATTATTGGATCAGCCAAAGGGCTTGCCGCATGGCAAAGCTCCCTTATGCGCCCCCGCCGACGGGCTTTATCTAGAAGAGGTGATTTATCCGGAAAAATAGCTCATTTAGAACCTTCCAGCTCGCCACTGATTACTAGATAAATTTAACCGCAGACGAATGGGATATACGCAGATGAAGAGGGCGAATCCCATTTTACTGGGTAAAAATGGTCGGAGAACCCAGACTTTTGAGCCGACTTTTTTCATATCTGCGTCCATCCTGTCCATCTGTGGTTGTTTTATCCTACTCGATTACCCCGTGTGAATTATTGTCCTGACGTGCCTAAAAACCCGAAAAACCCACGAAAT
Source organism: Luteolibacter sp. (assembly GCA_044354135.1). Lineage (GTDB taxonomy): Bacteria > Verrucomicrobiota > Verrucomicrobiia > Verrucomicrobiales > Akkermansiaceae > Luteolibacter. The sequence goes on along the minus strand of JBILAN010000019.1, from coordinate 15,313 downwards.
TTCAACTTTTTCCAATTAAAAACAAGTTTGGGCTTGCACGGTTGGCTGTGTGGGGTATCAAGCCGCCCCGAATTATGGCTAAGAAAAGTTGGATCGCACGCAACAAGCGCAAACAGAACACCGTTGATAAATACGCAGACCTCAGGCACAAGCTGAAGGCAGATAAAGACTATGTAGGTCTTTCCATGCTTCCACGCGATGCTAGCCCTACCCGCGTGGTAAATCGTTGCGAAGTCACTGGTCGTCGTCGCGCATTCCTTCGCCGTTTCAAGCTTTCCCGGATCACGTTCCGTGAATACGCATCTGCAGGACTTCTGCCAGGTGTGACGAAATCCAGCTGGTAATAGCCAGTTGGTTCATGCGGTACACTTTCTGCATGAACTAAACGTGAGACGGAAACTACCCGCTCTCACGTTTCACCAATGCCAATTTACGAATACGTTTCAGAAGCCCCAGACGATCCAGAGCGATCGTGTAGAGTTTGTCGACGCGGATTTGAGCTGAGACGGCCCGTTGACCGTAAGGCTCTCGAGTGCTGCCTGATTTGCAAGCACCCGATCAAAAAAGTGATTTCAAAAATCAACACCCCCCGTATCGCGAAGCCGCTTTCGGTTTCTGACGCAAAGAAAGCCGGATTCACGGTTTTGGAAAAACGAGACCAAGGGGTCTACGAAAAACTCTAATAACTCATGATTCCCGATTTTTGTTTTCTGTTAGCCAACGCGGCACCTGATCCTCCGAAGGAGATGATCTCTACTGGTAAAGCTGTGCTTTACATCATTGGTATCGTTTTTTTCTTATTGCTTAATGCCTTCTTCGTTGCGTCTGAGTTTGCAATTGTGAAAGTCCGCCCCAGTCAATTGAATGCGGAATCAAAGGACGATGATAAGCGCAGTAAAATCGCTTTGCATGTCGTCAGTCATCTCGACGGCTATCTTTCAGCGAATCAGCTTGGTATCACGATCGCTTCGCTGGCACTTGGATTTCTTGGCGAACCTTTCGTTTATGAATTAGTTTCACCATTCCTGTGGCTCAGCGGAATGTCCGTATGGTGGATCAAACTCATCTCTTTCACCATCGCCATTTTGTCATTCACTTTCCTGCATGTAGTCATTGGAGAGCTCGTGCCAAAATCCGTGGCGATTCGTCGACCTGTGCAAACAACTCTAGCACTTGCAGGCTCGCTGCACTTATTTTTCCGTACAGCCCGGTGGGCTATTCACTTTCTTCAAGGAACGGCAAACTGGATATTGAGATCGCTATTCCGCATCGATCCCATCAGTGAAAGCGAGCATGTTCACTCGGCTGAGGAGTTGGCGATTTTAGTGACGCATTCTGGTAAGTTCAAAGAAGTGACCGATACCGAACGCGAGATACTGATCAATGCGTTAGAGCTCAACGAGCTTTGGGTGCGTGACGTCATGACCCCACGCAATGAGGTGGTTGTCTTGGATGCTGATGAGCCGTTTGAAAAAACCTTGGCGATCGCGATCCGTAGCAAGCACACGCGTTTCCCATTGGTCAAAGGTCACCTCGATCAAGCCATCGGCCTGATTCATATTAAAGATTTGTTTACGCTGATGAACGATCCAGATCCGGATTTGATGCGTATCAAGCGCGAACTGAAAATGGTTCCGGACACCATGCCGTTGGATACCTTGTTGAAATTTTTCCTCAAAGAACACGCGCACTTGGCGATGGCTGTGGACGAATTCGGAACACCTGTCGGTATCGTGTTCCTTGATAACGTCATGGAAGAGTTGGTGGGGGATATTCAAGATGAGTTCGATAATGAGCACTCACCGTTTGTGCGGATTAACGATGACGAATTCGTGGTCGAAGGTGCTGTGACACTGAATGATTTGGAAGGTTACGTTCCGGCGCTTTATCTGGAGAGCGGTGAGGTGACGACCGTCGGGGGATATATCACTCAACAGCTGGAGCGCTTCCCAGAAGTGGGCGAAACGCTCACGATCCTCGGTTATGAAGCCAAAGTGACCAGCACGGATGGTCGACGCGTGGGTCAGATTCATTTCCGCAAACTTGAGCAAGAGGAAAAAGCTGACCATGATTCGGATGGTTCTGCAGAAGATGTTGCAGTTTGAGAAGTAGGCAGCTAAATGTGTCTCCATGTTGGAAGAGATACGCGGATTGCTGATTTTACAGGACAGGGACAAGCGTTTGCTTAATTTGGCAAAAGACTTGGCGAAATTGCCGCAAGAGGAAGCCAGGGCGAAAGCGAAATTGGCGGGAGATGAGGAAGCGGTGAAGCAGGCAAAGGAGGCGTTAAATGCCGCTGAGTTGCGGGTGAAGAAAATTGAAATGGATGCGGAGACGCGACGGACGACGGTGAAACGCTTGCGTGTGCAACAGTTCGAAACCAAGAAGAATGAGGAATACAATGCACTAGGTCACGAGATCATTAGATATGAGAAAGAAGTGGATGAGTTTGAAACTCAGGAGCTTCAAGCCATGGAAGAGGTGGATGCGTATCGAGTGAAATTTCAGCAAGCCAGTGAGTTGCTTGCAAAAACCCGTGCAGTGGTCGAAGCCGATCTTGCCGCGATTCGTGAGCGCCATGCGCGGATGTTAGAACAGCAAAAAGAAGTCCAGCTTGAGCGTGATAAGTTGGAGCAAACTGTTTCTGAAGATATCCTTCCGCTTTATACCAAGTTGATTAAATCCAAGGATGGCTCGGCGATTGCGACGCTTCACGCAGGAAATTGCACGGGTTGCAATATGAAGGTGATCGCCTCGACGGTGATTGCTGTCCATAGTGAGAAAGAGGTCACGCAATGCGAAAACTGCGGGCGAATTCTTTCTGTGGATGAGTGATGCGTGCGGAACTTGAAACGGAAGTTCTCAAAGGGGTATCGCGCTCGTTTTACCTAAGCCTCCGTTTGCTTCCGCTTCAGATGAGACGCGCGGCTGGGATCGCGTATCTTTTGGCGAGGACCGGCGATACGATTGCGGACTCTGTTTCAGGATCGGTTGGTGAGCGGATCGATGCATTGTTAGATTTTTTGAAACAGGTGAAGGGAGAGCATGCGGTAAAATCATTTCGCGAGCAATTCTACGATGGAATCACCGATCCTCGGGAGGCGAGGTTGCTGCAGAGTCATGTGGAAATTTTGGAAGCACTGCGTGGACTGGGTGCTGGTGAGATAGAATTGATTCATGAAGTTCTGGAAACCATCGTCGGCGGACAGGTTCTTGATCTCCAGCGATTTGGTAATGCGGGCAACAAATTGCACAGTTTGAGAAGTGCTGAGGAGTTGGAAGATTACGCATGGCGAGTCGCGGGTTGCGTGGGCTTGTTTTGGACGCGCTTGGGTTTTCTTACCTTGGGAGAAAAGTTTTCGAATCATCCCCAAGCCGAGCTGGAGCAGTGGGGGGTGGAATACGGGAAGGGTTTGCAGCTGGTGAATATTCTGAGGGATTTTCCAGAAGATAGAAGGATGGGGCGGTGCTACTTGCCTGTGAGTGATCCAAGGGACGAAGCAGCCTGTTTTAGGGAGTTCCAAACATGGCGAGCAACCGCGCTCCAGAAAGTGGCGTTGGGGCAGGTATATGCCGATAAGCTCCTTAGCTGGCGTTTGCGCTTGGCGAGTGGCTTGCCGGCGCTGATCGCGGAGGAGACTTTGAAACGCTTGGATGTGAAGGGATTAACTGATTTGGAGCCAAGGGTCAAAGTGCCGCGTTGGAAATTGTATCAGTTGCTTTTTCAATATATGTTAACCTGAAAAAATCGAACCGCAATGGAGCGGAGCGACATAGACGCTCGCGAAGCGAGTGCCCGCAGGGTCACGCTGGAGGGCGGGATCAAATGAACGCAGATAATAATTGAGTTTATTCTAATCGATTCACTCTTCGTCTGCTAGGTGTCTGGGGAAATCCATCGCAGCGTGTAGTATTCTAACAATCTGTAACTCTGTGCCGTTGATGCGGAAGAGAATCACGTGTTTTGCATGAGCGGCAATTTGGCAACCAGTGAACAGGTCGTTTCGTTTTCTCCAACGTTCGGGGTTTGCTAATAAGTCCCCGAATTTTTTCCATAGAGAATCGAGGTAAACTTGCTCTTGTTCGGCGCCCCATACCTGCAAGGTATAGGATCGAATGGATTGAAGATCCGCGATGGCGGCGTGGGTGAATTCAAGGGTCATGCTTGACTGCGTGCTAGAGCCTCGAATTCGGCTTTGTTGCTGACACGAACGGTTTCCCCAGCCTCAAGCTGTAAGTAACCGATTGCGGCTTCGCGTTTCAGCCATTCATTTTCGGCCTCGGCTTTGAGCGTCAGCCGTAACGCCTCGCGAATGACCTCGCTGGCGTTGTTGTATAGTCCAGATGAAACCTTCATTTTTACGGCATTTTCCAGTTCAGGAGTTAACGAGACGTGCATGATGAAAGTAGAGGCGACCTGACAAAGATTGTCAATCTTTGAATCTGAGTCTTAAGGAGCTTTTACTTCAGTGCCTGTTTGACAAGGTGCGACTCAGAAGAGAAAAACATCGCATCTTATGAGCACCCTAAAATTACACAACGCCATGTGGCCGGGTTTGGTTGGAAAAGAACCAGGCACAGATCATCCCCCAATTTCTCTTGAGCACATGCTCGATCTCACTGCAGCTGCTGAGGTTAACGGTCGGAAATACGACGGAGTGGACCTTTTCATTTTCCATCCTCACACCGATCCGGATGCATCCGAAAGCGATATTCGTAAGATGGCCGATCAGATCGCTGCAAAAGGACTTTCAGTTGGTTCTCTCGTGGCTCCGGTTTGGCCCGGCACAGTTGGTGGTCCAGCGTTCGGTAGCGATGACGACATGAAGAACTTCGTTCTCGCTGTTGAGAAAACCTGCCGTATCGCAAAAATTCTTAACGAGCACGGCGTTCGTAAATCCGGCATCATCCGTGTCGACACCGCTGGTGGCACCGCAGACTTCGCGAAAGACCCTGCAGGCAACACCGCCAAAGTCGCAAAGACCTTCCGTGAAGCAGGTAAAGTTGCCCAACAGTTCGGTGAGCGCATCGCTGCTGAAGGTGAAATCTGTTGGGGTGGATTCCATTCATGGAAAGCCGCAGTTGATACCCTTGAAGCGACTGCGATGCCAGGAGTAGTCGGTTTCCAAGCCGACCTTGCGCACACCTATCTTTACCTCATGGGTTACAACGCTCCTGAGGCAGCACTTCTTCAAGCGGGTTATAGCGATGAAGAATTCTGGCCTGCATACAAAATCATGACCGATGCGCTCCGCCCATGGACGCTCGATTTCCACGTAGCTCAAAACGACGGTTCCGTTCACGGCACAGGTTCGCACGACAAGACGGGTCGCCACTGCCCAGCAGATGATCCAAACGGCAAACTCGACATAGCGAAATGCTCAACCTACTGGCTCCAAGGCGCCGCTGAGCGTGGAATCAAGCACATCTGTTGGGATGGTTGTATGTTTGATAACTCCGTGCTCGAATCTGCCGGAACATGGAACGCGATCCTTAAAGCAATGATCGATGTTGATAAAGCTCTGTAATTTTCACTCATCTAACACATTTCAAAATATATGTCTAAGAAACCAATCCGCATCGGACTCATCGGCTACGGCTTCATGGGTCGTACCCATTCAAATGCCTACTCTCAGCTCGAGCACTTTTTCGACACCGAACACTATCCAGTTCGTCAAGCTGTTTGCGGTCGCGACGAAGCAAAGGTCAAAGCCTTCGCTGAAAAGTGGGGCTATGCTTCTTACGAAACCGACTGGCGCGAGCTGGTCAAGCGTGACGACATTGATGCGATCGATATCTGCACACCTAACAACTCCCACGCCGAGATCGCTCTCGCCTGTATCGCCAATGGAAAAATGATCCTTTGTGAAAAACCGCTCGCTCTCAATGGAGTGGAAGGTGAGAAAATGGTCGAGGCTGTGGAGAAGTCCGGTCTGCCAAACTTGGTTTGGTATAACTACCGTTTCCTTCCTGCCGTAACGCTCGCAAAAAACATCGTTGCTGCTGGTGAGTTGGGTCGGATTTTCCACTACCGCGCAAACTTCCTGCAAGACTGGACGATTTCCGAAGAACTTCCACAAGGTGGTGCTGGCCTCTGGCGTCTCGATGCTGCGGCTGCTGGTTCCGGTGTGACAGGCGACTTGCTTGCTCACTGCATCGACACCGCACGTTGGATCAATGGCGATATCGTTTCCGTTTCCGCAATGACCGAGACCTTCATTAAAGAGCGCGTGCATACCGAAACCGGCAAGAAACATCCTGTCACCATCGATGACGCATGTGCCTTCCTTGCCCGCTTTGAAAACGGCTCGCTCGCCATTTTCGAATCCACTCGCTACGCACGTGGTCACAAAGCATTGAATACCTTCGAAATCAACGGTGCGAAAAAATCACTCTCATGGAATTTGCATGACATGAACTACCTTGAGTATTTCGATCACGGAGTTCCAGGAGATCGTCGTGGCTGGAGTAAAATCCATTGCTCCGATGGAGATCATCCATACTCGGGCAACTGGTGGGTTCCAGGTCTTTGCCTTGGCTACGAGCACTCCTTCACGCACGCGTTGGTTGAGTTCTTCAGATCGCTCGATAATCCATCGGCACCGATCAACTATCCAGACTTCCGCCATGCACTCGGCACCCAATACGTCTGTGATGCGGTTCTCGAATCCGCTCAATCGGGACAGTGGGTCGACGTGAAAAAAGCGTAAGAGCTACTTCCTATAAAGCCCTCGTGGATTTTTTCCGCGGGGGTTTTTTTTGTTGGAGAGTCGCGCCTCCAGCCGGCTGGAGGATCAAATATAAACTCCAGAGAGTAAGCCGCAGTCCCTATCTTTTTGAATTGATATATCTCCTCTTCTCCTCCTGTATCTGACTGTTACAAAAATTTCGAAATTCATGAAAACCTACGCATCCCTATTTTGTCTATTCATCATCTCTCAGAGCGCTTTCGCGGCTGAGCCGAACAACCTGACTCAGGAAGAAACAGCCCAGGGTTGGGTGTTGTTGTTTGATGGGAAAGATGCGTCGCAACATCTTCGTGGTTATAACAAAGAGAAGTTGCCTGAGCAGTGGGTGGTTGAGGATGGTGCGCTTTGCCGCAAGGGTGGTGGAGATGTTATTACCAAAGAGAAATACGAGAACTTTGAGTTTTCGATCGATTGGAAAATCAGCGAAGGTGGCAACTCAGGAATCATGTTTAAAGTTGTAGAGGCAAAGGGTCCTCCATATCTGACTGGCCCAGAGGCGCAGATCATCGATAACGTGAAAGGCAAGGATGCACAGAAGTCAGGCTGGATGTATCAACTCTATGCTGCTGATAAAGACACCACCAAACCTGCGGGCGAGTGGAATCATTTCGTTCTCAAATGCCAAAAGACTCCAACCGGCACTTACAAGTGTGAGCATTGGATGAACGGCGAGAAATACGTCGAATACGAAATCGGTTCTGAGGACTGGAAAGCGAAAGTCGCCAAATCCAAGTTCGCAAAATGGGAAGGTTTCGGTAAAGCAGCTGAAGGTCACATCTGCTTACAAGATCATGGCAATCTCGTGTGGTTTCGGAATATCAAGATTCGGAAACTGGAAGCGTTGAAGTGAGTTAAAACTGCCAAGTGATCCTCCTTTGCCAAGGCTACGGAGGACGAGTCAGTGATCAGTGGAAGAGGTGGCTCAGCTTCTACTTGAAATTTGAAACTTGAGATTTGAAATTTAACTTTTCGCTACTTCTTCCGCGATGATGGTGAGTCCGTCTCTAACAACGGATTCTTGCATGGCAAAAGAGACGCGGATGCATTCCTGGCGATGGCGCCAGTGGGTGTCGTCACAACCGAAGAAGAAATGTTCTCCGGGGATGATGAGAACTTCGCGGGCTTTGAGTCGTTGATATAGTTCGGTTGAGGTGATGGGAAGATCAGGAAACCAGAACCAGAGAAACAACGCGCCTTCGCTGCGGTGCATGTGCCATTTGAAGCGATTGCCAAAAATTTCACGAGCTACCTTTTGGGCGTAGAGGGATTTTTCACGATAGAAAGGACAGATAACGTTTTCGCTGAGTTTCAGGATTTCCCCGCTGCGGATCAGCGGTAGGGCGATTTGTTGACCGATGCTTGGGTTGGACAGCCCGGCGATTGCGGTCATGGACGAAAGTGCGGAAATGATTTCCGGAGGCGCGACGACGATCCCCGTGCGCGTTCCCGGTAAGCCGAGTTTGGATAGACTGAGAGTGAGGATGACGTGTTCGTCCCAATGTGGTGAGGCCTCGGTGAAAATGATTTTCGGGAAAGGCGCGCCGTAGGCGTTGTCAATGATGAACGGGATGCCTTTGGCTTTGGTGAGTTCGGAGAGGCGCAAAATTTCCGCATCGCTCAACACGTTGCCAGTGGGATTGGTGGGGCGTGATACGCTGACCGCCGCGATGTCAGGGCCGATATTGAGGTTATCGAAATCGATGTAGTATTTAAATTCGTTAGGACCGGTGTGTTCGATGGTCGGTTTGATAGCGACAAACATATCGGCATCCAAGCCCTGCGCGGCATAGCCGATGTATTCGGGGACGAGCGGGAAAAGGATTTTTCGTTTGGTCCCATCTGGCATGGCTCCGGCGAGGAGATTGAATAGGTAGAAAAACGCGGTTTGTCCGCCACTGGTGAGGCAGACATTTTCTGGGCCGACCTTCCATCCGAACGTTTTCCTCAGCATGTCAGCAATGGCTTGAATGAACTCGGGATTGCCTTTCGGCGGATCGTAGGTTGTGAGCATCTTGCGGGTCGCGGCATCGTCTGCGGCGATTTCAGCGAGTCGATTCTTCCAGATCGCATTCACCTCGGGAACCTGGGCTGGCTGGCCGCCGCCGAGCATTTTCATGTTCGGGCCGGCGTTGGCGAGGGCGTTGCCGAGATCGTTCATGAGATCGCCAATGCCGCTACCGCCGCCAAGGCGCTGGCCGACTTTAGAAAAGGAAAGATTCATTACCGGGAGGAGTGTTTTGGATTCGATCAGAATTACAAACCCGAAATCCTTTCTTGGGGGTTTCTTTTCACCGCGGAGGCGCAGAGGTCGAGGAGGAGCGCAGAGCCAGCACGATGAAATTTTAAGTTTTAATGATAACTCAGTATATTCGTCCCATAGCATTCATTATCTTCTAGAATCCAATAACCCAAACTCTGCGACTCTCTTCGACCTCTGCGCCTCTGTGGTGAAATTCTTATATTACTCTACCCTTCCGCATCGTTTGGCGGTTGCAAAGCGTGGGGGTTAGCGGCAGTTTTGGCGTGATGAAATTTGATTTTGATACGGTGGTCGCGAGGAAAGGAACGGGCTGCATCAAGTATGACCGCAGGCCGGAGCTCGATCCGTTCTGGGTGGCGGATATGGATTACGTATCAGCTCCACCCATCATCGAGGCTTTGCACAAGCGCATCGATCACGGCATTTTCGGCTACGCTCAGGCGCACACGGGTTTGGTGGACGCAATCGCGGACTATTTGAAAAATCGCCGTCACTCCATCTTGAATCCCGATCACCTCATCCATCTCGGAGGTTTGGTTCCTGCTCTCTCACTCGCTGCTCGTGCGTTCTGTGGTGATGGTGGGGAGTTGATGACTTGCACACCGGTTTATCCACCCTTCCTCGGCGTTCACAAAGATGCAGAAGCGAAGTTGCTTACGGTTGATCACGTGTTCAACAATGGCCGCTGGGAATTTGATTGGGATGGCATGGAAAAAGCAGTATCCGAAAAAACGAAAATTTTCCTGCTCTGCAATCCGCAGAATTCATTGGGTCGGGCTTTTTCAAAAGACGAAGTTATCCAACTCGCGCAGTTCTGTGTGAAGCAAGATCTGGTCTTGGTATCCGATGAGATTCACTGCGATCTAATTTTCGATGAAGCCGCGACCCCGCATTTCTCCGCCTTGCAGCTACCTGCAGAACTTGCCGCTAGGTCTATCACGTTGCTTTCACCCAGCAAGACCTGGAACATCGCCGGGCTGGGTTATGCGTTTGCGATCATTCCAGACGATTCAATCCGCCGTCGCTTCAACGCCGCGCGGGGACATACCTTGGCGGAAATCAATGCGCTTTCCTACTATGCTGCTGAAGCGGCTTATCGAGATGGCGAACCATGGCGTCAGGAATTGATTTCTTATCTCAAAGGAAATCGCAATGAGATCGTGCGATTCATCAACGAGGAATGCAAAGGACTTTCCATCCATCCACCCGAAGCAACGTATCTCGCATGGATCGATGCGAGGAAACTCGGAGTCGAAAATCCCGCGAACTTTTTCGAAAAGGAAGCAGGTTTATTTTTATCCGACGGAACCTTCTTCGGCTGGCCCGGCTGGGTGCGGTTTAACTTCGGTTGCCCGAGATCGAGGATGTTGGAGGGGTTGGAGAAGATGAAGAAAGCTACAGGGAAGTTCTGACAAAGAGCGGTTTCCTGTCCTCTTAAAATTTGGAATTTGAAATTTTCATTAAGCCCCCACCATTTTCATCCAATCTGCAAGGTTGTAATAATTCGTGATGCGACTGATCTTGCTGTTGGTGATTTCAAAAAATGCGCCGATGCGGAGGTGATAGGTTTGGCCTGTTGCTTTGGGTAGCCCTTCGTCGGTGGCGATGTATTTGCCGCGGATGTAGAACTCCGCTGCGGCGCGGTTCGGGTTGTCACTGGTGAACACGACAAGATCTTCGACCTGTTCTTGGTAGCTGCGATCCATTCTGCCGAGAAAGGCGCGGAAGGCATCACGGCCGACCTCGGCTGTGCCCTCGTTGATTTCATGAACCACGTCATCGGCCAACATGGCCAGCATGGATTCGCGGTCGCCGGAGTTGAATGTCTCGTAGTAACGCTGGATGAGATCTTTCATGATGGGAATTTGTTCTTAGTTCTTAGTTCTTAGTTCGAAAATGAGATGAGCGTGGCGCCAACCAAGAACCAGGAACTACGAACCAAGAACTTTTAAAATCTGTGTCCATTCGTGTCTGTCCGTGGTTCATTATTCTTTCAGAGGTCAAAGACTATTTGCAAAAGCGGAAGCAGGCATGCGTTTCGATCCCTCGGGTTGGACTTCGGATAGGACGAGGGAATGATTGCCGCAGCCGATGAGAAGTTCGCCGTTATGGTGTAAGAGTTCGCCAGCGGGTAGGGGTTGATCGCTGATGGTGGTCGGTGGAAAAATTTTGAGGCGTTTGGTTTTACCTTTTACAGCGACCTCGGCAAACGTGCCGGGCCATGGGTCGTAGGCGCGGATCGTGCGTTCTAATACTTCTGCGGAATGGGTGAAATCGAGTCGGCCGTGCTCGCGTAGGAGTTTCGGGGCGTAGGTGACTTCGGCTGGATTCTGAGGGGTTCCGGCTTTGGGATTTACGGATAGAATTTTTAGAGCATCGGAGAGCGCGGCGGGGCCGAGTTCGGCGAGGCGGTCGTGGACTTCACCGCCTGTTTCGTTTGCGGCGATGGGGATGACTTTTTTGCAGATGATGTTACCGGCATCGAGTTCACGGATCACGTGCATGATGGTGATCCCGGTTTCGGTTTCGCCATCGCGAATGGCGGATTGGATGCAGGACGCACCGCGGTATTTGGGAAGAATCGAAGCGTGGAGGTTGATGATGGCTTTTTTGGGAACTTTACGGACGGCTTTGCCAATGATCTGTCCGTAGGCCATCACAACGGCGAAGTCGGGACGGAGCGCTTCGAGATCGTCGGCGATTTCGGAAATTTTCTCCGGTTGCCAAACCGGGATGTCATGCGCGAGGGCGAGGGTTTTGATTTCCGGAGGCACCGTGCTGCTCTGGCTGCGACCGACCGGTTTATCTGGCTGGGTGATGAGGACACAAAGCTTCGGGCCGTGTTCGATGAGGTGGCGAAACGTCGGGATGGCGATATCTCCGGTGGCGATGAAGGCGAGGGTCATTGGGTGAGAGCAAATCAAAAATCAAACCTCAACAATCATCAATCGTAAATCAATTCTGAGAGAGGCACGGTTGGGTTGTTCGCTTTGATTGACGATTGATGATTCTTGATATGTGATTGTTGAATGAAGAGTCAGATGTATATAGGCTTATCCATTATCTAACAGCGAAGCAGCCATGGCTCTTGCTTGCTCGCCGCCGCCGCCTAGCATGCGGACGAGTTCGGTGATGCGCTTCTCTCCCTCCACGGGATAGAGCTTTGAACGCGTGCGCCCTCCTGTGATTTCTTTTTCGACCACGAAGTGAGCGGCGGCTGTGGCTGCGACTTGTGGGAAGTGGGTGATGGCAATGACTTGGTGAAGTTGTCCCAAACGTGCCATTTTTTTACCAACAGCTCGGGCGATCTCGCCGCCGACGTTGGCATCGATTTCATCGAAGACCATTAGCGGGGTGGCGTCTTGTTCGGCGAGGGAGGATTTGACGGCGAGCATGACGCGTGAAATTTCTCCCGATGAGGCGATCTGGCGGAGCGGAAGCAAAGGCTCGCCGGGGTTGGGGCCGAAGAGGAAGTTGCAGGATTCGAAGCCATGGAGTGAGGGATCTTTGAGCGGTAGGAGTTCGATCTCGAAAGAGGATTGCTTGAAGCCGAGTTCTTTGAGTTGTGAGGCGATGTCCTGCGCGAGTTTCGGTGCGGATTTTTTTCGAGCCGCACTGAGTTTTTTTGCGATGGCTTCGAGTTCTTTTTTGGTTTCAGCTAGAGCGAGAGTCAGGGCTTCGATTTTCTCGGTGCGGTTTTCGATGTTGTCCAAACGGTTAGAAAGTGTTTCTTGGCGAGCCAAGATGTCATCGATGGTGGGGCCGTATTTGCGTTTCAGGGATTCGACGAGATTGACGCGTTCTTCGATGGATGCAGCTTCTGAGGGATCGATGTCCAGTTCCTCCGCATAATCTGTTAGAGTGGCTTCGAGATCCTGGAGTTCGATGGATGCGGTTTCAAGGGAGGAAACTTTTTCGGTGATGGATGGATCGTATTTTTCGAGATCACGAATGAGACGTTGGAGATCAGAAACGCGGGTGAGAATGCCGCCTTCGCCCGAGAGGGTGGAGATCGCTTGTGCGGCGAGTTCGACCAAGCGGGTAGAATTGGAAGAGCGGTGATATTTTTCTTGGAGTTCATCGCCATCTGCAGGTGTTAGCTTGGCAGATTGGATTTCATCGAGCTGGTAACGGAGGAGTTCGAGCTCTTGTTCCGACGCGTTCTCGGCATTTTGGATTTCCTCTAACTCTTGGGATTTTTCCCGCCAGTTGCGATACGCGATGCGGAATTCAGTGAGGATAGAATCGTTGCTGGCGTAGGCATCGAGCATCGCTAGTTGGCGCTCTTGGGAGAGAAGAGATTGATGATCGTGTGGACCGTGGAGATCAACGAGGTGTTCGCCGATTTTTTTAAGGAGAGTGATCGTGACGGGTGAGTCGTTGATGAACTGGCGGTTGGTGCTCGTGCCGATGGTGCGACGTATGATGATCTGGGTGTCGTCGCAGGGAGGGAGTCCGCCTTCTTCGAGAATGGCGTTGATTTCCGATGTGTCGGCAAGATCGAATACGGATTCTATGGTGCAGGTGTCCTCGCCGGTACGGATGAGATTTTTATCGGCGCGTTCGCCGAGGATCATTTTCAATGCGCCGACGATGACGGATTTACCAGCGCCGGTTTCACCGGTGACAGAGATCAAACCCGAGCCGAGTTCCCAAGCGAGTTCGTCAACGAGTGCGAGATTACGAATTTTGAGGAGGGTGAGCATGCGTTTACTGTAGGGGATTATGCAGGTGCTTGGGCGGGCAGAGCAAATCTAAACAATAGTTCTTATGGGACTTAAATGCCTATTGCGGCGCAGCATTCTTTTTTTCGCTAACGGCGAAGCGGTAGCGATTGATTGCATCTAGGATGCCAGCGGCAACTGCGTTTTGGTAGGTTTCGTTTGCAATCAATCGAGCATCATATGGGTGGCTCATGAAGCCGCCTTCAAAGAGAACAGCGGGATGTTTGACTCCAGAGAGCACGCTGAACCGTGCGCGCTTGATACCGCGGTCGAATGTATTTTCACCCAGACGGCCGAGAACCGAACCATGGATCGCTGTGGCGAGGGCAATGTTTGCGGAATCGTTTTCGTTGCCAACTCTTGCGATACCATCGCTGGCTTTCAGGTTACTTTCGTAATGGGATACACCCGGAGGAGAAAGGGTGAAGGTTTCAATTCCCCGTGCGGCCTTGCCTCCGGAGTTGAAATGCAAACTGATGAAAATGGCTTCTTCGGCTACTTTATTGGCAATTTCTACCCGTTCTTCGAGGGTATAGAAGCGATCGGTCTCGCGCACCATGATCACTTTATAACCTTTTGCTTCTAGCAAGGCTTTGAGTTTTTTAGCGAGGATCAAATTGTATTTTGCTTCGGTGCCAATGGGGTTGGTTGCGCCTGGGTCCTTTCCTCCGTGGCCGGCATCGAGGATGACCGTGCGGAAATTTCCGGCGTTTTTGATGAAGTTGGGGCGAAGGACAGGATCGATAAGTTTGGCAAGATCCATACGGGAGATATAAACACCGTTTCCATATGAGATCACGGGGTCTGAGAACACGAATTTAACGTTATTCATGAGACATTCGTTGCCGCCCACGTTGAGTTTCATTTCAACCTTGGAGCTCTCTAAAACAACCGTATTGCCAGTGCGGGTTAGGCTGGTGAAATTGTATAAACGTTGGACATCCTTGATCGGGAGGTAGTCTTTGCCCTCATGCTTTATAATGGTCCAACCATTATTTTTATCGCCTTGGGTAAATCCTTGCGAGCTGACCGCGAAAAAGAATGAGAAGCATAGAAGGCTTCTCATTGCTTGATAAAGATATGACGCATGTCTGGGCATGAAGCGGTTACGCTAGGATAAGAAAATTAGTCTTTAACTCGCATCATGACAATGGGATTTTCGGGGTGGGGAAAACAAAGATTGGGAAAAATAGGGAATTTAACCGCAATGGAGCGGTGCGACATAGACGCTCGCTAAGCGACTGCCCGCAGGGTCACGCTGGAGGTCGGGATCAAATGAACGCAGATGAAGACCTGAGTATAAGACATTATATCAACCTCTGGCGTCTTATGTGGCTGGCGATAATAACTAAATGAGGGCTCCACAAAAAGGATCTCATCCGTGTCTATCTGCGGTTAATTTCCTATATGGGTAAGGATTTGTCACGAATCAAGCTGCCATCTGGCAGAATGATACCTTGCATTTTTTTCAAAGATTCACTTGCAAACCTGCGGCGTGCATCCTATTTCCTGCGCCCACCCAAACGGGAAAGCTCGGATGGCGGAATTGGTAGACGCGCTAGACTAAGGATCTAGTAGGG
>JBILAN010000063.1:0-14561 GCA_044354135.1 Luteolibacter sp. | reverse complement strand
AGCGATCTGCCTGCATTTTGCTTCGCTGCCGGATGCGGTAATCGACGCGGCTAGCGTGACGATAAGGAGAATGTGATGTATTGTCTTCATTTCTTTGCAGAACGTCTAGCTCATCCACGGCGGGGAAGGAAGCATGAATTCAAACAGGAGCGTTACCCGCCGTTGGATGGAGCGTCTTGTTCGCCCTTAGGTGGATTCGGTGGTGAGGTCTCTCCTTCACAAGCGAAATCGTCCTCGTGAAAGTAAATGTCGAACCACACTTCAATGTCGAGGGCGGCAAGGCGTGACATCTGGATTGGAGAGAGCGTCGGTCCACCGTGGCCGGACAGGGAATCCCAGCGAATACAAAGATCAATCAGATAGCCACGACTGTGAAGCACGCTAAAACCGTCATCTGAATCAGTAAGCTTGGAGAGAATGAAGTCAATGTGATCTCGCGAATCTTTCGAGGATAGCACTCCCTCTGACGAAATAAACCATCCTGTCTTTTTGTAGTGCCGCTGCCTTGCCGCCGACTGCAAATCACCCTTCTTCTGGGTTTTTGTTGGCTCGGCCTTTACTAGTGAAGTCACCTCCTCGAGGTCAAAGTCATCCGACATGATTCGGAGCCACGCGTGAGTGTAATGACACGTTCCATAATCGGGATCATGTGGAGTCTGAGTGCGCATCATTATTGGCGAACGTTATAGGAATGGCGGCGCCGGTGGGAAGCTCCGAATTTAATCAGACTGCTTCCTCGGCGTCGCCATCTCCGACTTGTTCGACTTGTTGTTTTGTCATCTTAAGCCCCGGTCGTAGGTAAACTTCTGCATTGAGTAATCACCTGGATATTCCCTGATTGCCGCTTGCTTGTTCGCATTGTTCGCTTGTGCATTCATGTATGTCTTGGCTGACAATTGCTTGTCGTAAGTAAACTTCTGCATCGAATAATCAGTAGGATACTCTCGCAATGCAATTCCCTTCACGTCACGATCTTGAACGGTTCCCATGTATGCCTTGGCTGCCAGCTGCTTATCATACGTGAACTTCTGCATCGAGAAATCGCTCGGATATTCTTGAAGCGCAATACCCTTAACTTCCCTATCGGTAACCTGAGCCATGTAATTCTTCGCCGATAACTGTTTGTCATAGGTGAACTTCTGCATCGAGAAATCCTCTGGGTATTCTTGCAGGGCAATTGCCCGCGCATCACGATCAGTCGCGGTAGTGGTCATGTATCGATACGCCGCAATCTGCTTGTTGAATACAAAATCCTGCATTCTCGCATCGCTAGGATATTCGCTTTGAGCGATCTGCCTGCATTTTGCTTCGCTGCCGGATGCGGTAATCGACGCGGCTAGCGTGACGATAAGGAGAATGTGATGTATTGTCTTCATTTCTTTGCAGAACGTTCAAGCGCTGGCACCGCTGGGGCGGAGGTGAGCGTCGAAACGGGATGACGGGTTAAAATTACGAGTATGGCCGACAGAGCAGCCCCAGCGGTTGTCCAGCCGCGCCTTGTTCGCCCTCCTTTTGTCGGTGTTCATCTGTAGTGCAATCATGGGAAGAACAACTGCTTGATGACGATAGCGACTACTCCGAGAAGCAGCCCTAGAACAACTCTCTTGCCACGGGAAAGCTCGCGCTTCCACCAGGGCTTCTCGGCAAAGATCGGCCGACTGTCCCAATCACTCTGAGTCCCCCAATCTGCCGGAGACGAAAAGGTCTCTCCCTCGTCACCAGTCACAACGCCACCAAAGTGAGGGGCGATAGACGCCATATACTCAATGATCCTCGGTCCTTCTGGATTCTTGGTGAACACAGAGGCGTCCCCGCTTGAATAATGAAGAGCAAGGCTGTCTTCCCCATCAAGAATGGCGGTGATGAAGTGTGCGGTCTCTTCTACAACCTTGAGTTCGGGTCGGCTCGCCACGAAGTCTCTCCACTCTTGCTCGGTGATGCCGGTGCTAGGTTCAGGCCTGTTGAGCGTGATGTGATATCCCATGGCGATCAGTGGTATTTCTTGAGCGAACAGTGTTATTGAACGACCGGTCGGGTTTTGGGGGTGTTAACCGACCGGTCGGTTAACACCTGCAAAGTCGACCCGTTGGTACGGAATTCTGGAACCTCGTTCATGACACGTTTTTAAACGGATGCATGCTGGCGAGCCAAGCAATAAATGGGGAGGTATGAAGTTAAAGGTTATCCAGAGGGCTAGGTGCGCCGGCACCCGGGCGTTTCATGACGTGGAGGTAGATCATGGTCGTAGAGACATCGGCGTGGCCGAGGAGGCTTTGAACGGTTCTGATATCCGTTCCGGATTCAAGCAGGTGTGTAGCAAAGCTATGGCGTAAGGTATGTGAAGTGATGCGCTTGGGGATTGCTGCTTTCCGGACGGCCTCACGCAGCTGGCGTGCCATGGAGTCATCGTGGAGGTGGTATCTGGCTACTTTTCCGGTGCGTGGATGTGGGCAAAGCGTGGCGGATGGAAATACATATTGCCACGCCCATTCCCTGCATGCGTTTGGCCATTTGCGAGAGAGGGCGTTGGGCATATGAGCGTCACCGGCACCGACAGCCAGATCCTGGAGATGTTTTTCGCGCAGTTGTTTGAGGTAGGATTCGAGTTTTGCTTCCAGAGCTCTGGGCAAGGTTACGGTGCGATGTTTTCCTCCTTTGCCATCATGGATGGTTATGGTTCCTTGACCAAAATCGAGATCTTTGACGCGTAGGCGCATGGCTTCCATGAGTCGCAGGCCGCTGCCATACATGACTTGCGCACATAATTTCCAGGGGCCTTCCAAGCAGGCAAATACAGCCCGCACTTCCTCACGGGTCATGACGACGGGAGGACGGCGTTGGCCAGTTGCAGGTGTTAGGTTTTCGAGGGTGAATTCCGGAAGCCCGAGGATGTTTTTGGTTAGAAACGCGATGGCGTTGAGGGCTTGTTTCTGGGTTGCCGGGGCGACGTGGCGCTCAAGGGCAAGATAATCGAGGTAAGCGATAATACCCTGAGGGACGGCGTTTTGGGGTGGGTTTTTGAGTTTGATCAGGCAGAACCGGGTAAATCGTGTGCTCCAGTGGACATAGGTTTCCTCGGTGGCCATGGCCATATTTTTGAGGCGGATGGCGCGGCGGAGGGCATCGGTGATGCGGGCGACTTCCTCATGGACATCAGGCAGGTTTTCTGGATCGCAAGGTGGCGGAAGATCGGCGCGGACGGTGATGGTTTCCCGGGCGCGGGTGCGGTGTTCGGGTTCGAGGGATTTCGCTTGGTCGGAGAGGGCTTGCCAGTCAAACGTCAGTGCCCATTCGATCTTCATGATGTCACAGGCAAGGATGCGGGCAGCGTCGATCGCTTGCCGCATCTGCCAGTCGGCAATGGAGGAAGAGCGGCCGAGGGCGTCGAACCATTCTTGGGTGCGTTGGGCGGTGTGATGGCCGCGAGCTTTGGTCCATGATTCTGCCCAGCGGACGTAATATTCGTGAGCAGCGGGTTTGATGTGTTTCTCCGAGAGTCGCTGGAGGAATTGGAGGCGTGCCGGAGAAAGTGAAGAACCGTTCGGATTGTGCCTTGGAGGGAAAGACATACAGAATCGTTATGGTGTTCATAAGAACAATTCAAGAGAAAAATCGCCCAGATCTACTGCTCACGATCCACCGCTCTTCCTGTTTCCAATCAAGTTGGCGAATGGGGAGCGGAAAACCTTGTGCGCAAGCTCGACCGTTCTCTCCGTTGCCTTTTGACTCAGTGTCGCCTTACGGCACTTCGCCCTACGGGCACGTCGTTACACTCCTGTCCAAACGGCCTACAAGCCTTCGGCCGTTTTGTTTAAATCTTACTGGCACATGAGGTTGTGCGTAGGTCTGCGAGAAGCAGGGCGCCATGTGAGAGCTGCAAAGGATTGCAGCAGTCCAGAGCCTGCAGCGAGTGGAATGTCTTTCTTCCAAATCAAAAATCAAACCTCAACAATCATCAATCGTAAATCAATCCTTCTAACCGCGCGATTGTTCTTTCAGCCCGATTGACGATTGACTCCGCTACGTGCAGTCCAAGCGGACAGGACTGCGTCTTATGATAAAAGTTCGCTAGCGCTCACAGAGCGTTGTTAATTTTTTATTTTTGATTTGGAAGAAAATTGGATGTTTTTACTTCTGCCTGGCGACTGCTCTTAGGCGCAGAGCATTCAACGCGATGAAACCAGTGGCGTCGTCTTGGTTGTAGGCTTGTTCTTGGCCGCCTTCCATGGTGGCGATGGCTTCCGAATACATGCTGTGAGGAGAGCGGCGGCCGGCTTGCATGACGTTGCCTTTGTAGAGTTTCATGCGGACTTCGCCGGAGACTTTTTTCTGGGTTTCGGTGACGAGAGCCTGGATCGCTTCGCGTTCTGGGGCGAACCAGAAACCGTTGTAGACGAGTTGCGCGTATTTCGGGATGAGGGAATCGCGGATGTGCATGGCTTCGCGATCGACGACGAGGGTTTCGAGGTCGCGGTGAGCGGCGAGCAGGATGGTGCCGCCGGGAGTTTCGTAGATGCCGCGGGATTTCATGCCGACGAAGCGGTTTTCCACGATATCGACGCGGCCGATACCGTTGCGTCCGCCTAATAGGTTGAGCATGCGCATGACGCCGTAGGCGTTGAGTAGGGTGTAGCCGTCTTGTTGGCCGGTGGCTTTGACATCGCCGAGTTCTGTTAGGATGGCATCGAGGTTGGCGTGTTTCAAGCCGATGGCGTTGCCTTTTTCAAAAAGGATTTCGATGTATTCGGCGGCGTCGGGTGCGTCTTCAGGAGAAACGGAAAGCACATACATGTCGGTGTCCGCTGGAGTGGTGGCGTCATACCAAGGATCTTCCATGGCTCCGGCTTCGAAGGAGATGTGGAGGAGGTTGCGATCCATGGAGTAAGGTTTCTTCATGGAAGCTTTGATCGGGATGTTGTTGGCCTCGGCGAAGGCGATCATTTCGGCGCGGCCGGGGAATTGTTTGCGGAACTCCGCATCGCGCCATGGTGCGATGCATTTGATGTTAGGTGCAAGGGCTGCGGCTGAGAGCTCGAAGCGAACTTGGTCGTTGCCTTTTCCGGTTGCGCCGTGGGCGATGGCATCCGCACCTTCGGCGATGGCGATTTTGATCATGTCTGCGGTGATGCAGGGGCGGGCGATGGACGTTCCTAACAGGTAGCGGCCTTCATAGATCGCGCCGGCTTGGATCATGGGGAAGATGTAGTTTTGAGCGAAGTCCTGCTTGAGATCGCCGATGTAGCATTTCGATGCGCCAGTGGAGAGGGCTTTGGCTTCGAGGCCGTCGAGTTCGTCGCCTTGGCCGACATCCGCGCAGTAGGCGATGATTTCCGCGTTGTATTTTTCTTTCAGCCAGAGGAGGAGGACTGAGGTATCGAGACCTCCGGAGTATGCGACGACGATTTTCATAAACTCTAAATTTTAAATTTCAAATTCCAAGGAAGACCGGGAACGGGCGGGAGGGTAGGGAAGGAGGCGTGGGAGGGAAGCGGAAATTTTGGCTGGGCAAGAAAAAAGCCGGCTACCTTGTGGGGGAGCCGGCTTGGTTGATAAATGGTTGGTAGGTCGAATCTTAGGATTCGGTTTTCTTGGCGGCCTTTTTGGCTGGAGCTTTTTTGGCAGGAGCTTTTTTGGCGGCAGGCGCTTTTTTGGCTGCTGCTTTTTTCGCAGGAGCTGCTTTGGCTGCTGCTGGCGCGTCAGATTTAGCTGCGGCCTTAGGAGCGGCCTTTTTGACGGTGACTTTTGGAAGGATGCCGCCAAGCTTGGCTGCTTCCTTCTTACGCTTAAGATAATCCGCGCGACGACGGCGTTTGATGATTTTGTTTGATTGCTGACCCATAATTGCTGGAACTTGGCTAAGGCACTAGATGAGCCGTATCAAGCCGAATCTGCAATTCCTTTTTAATCCGTGTTTTCTACCGAAGCGATCCTGATACGAACGACACGTCTTACCGAGACGAGTTTGATCGTGCATTGGCTTAGTGAGGAGGAGGGGTTGATCAAGACCGTGGCGAAGGGTGCGCTGCGTCCGAAGAGTGTATTTGCCGGGAAGTTGGATTTATTTTTTTCAGGAGAAATCATGTTTGTAAAGGCCCGCCAGGGGGAGCTGCACGCGCTGCGGGAGGTATCGATTTCTAACTGGCGGCAGGGTTTGCGACGAAGTTACACGACGACCATGCTGGCGGGATATTTTTGCCAATTGATCGAGGCGGGACTGGAATCCAACCATCCAGAACCGGAAATTTTCGATTTATTGCGGCGGGGTTTGGACCATTTGGATGCGGAAACAGCGAGTTTGCGGGCTTTGCAGCACTTTGAGCGGCAATTCGCGGTGATTCTGGGGGTTTCCCGAGAAAACCGGGCTGCGGAGCAGGCGCTGGGCGATCATTTGGGTGGGTTGCCGAGCAGTCGGAGGAAATTACTGGCAGATTTGGGTGCTGGCTAAAGATTTCCGCTAGTCAATGTCAGATTAAACAGCCTAGTATAATGTAAATACTTCGAACATGGATAAACCGACAGCTAATTTGATTCACATCATGCATGATCGCGTGAAAGCTTTGAGAGCGCAGGGTGATCTTTCGGAAGCCCTGCATGCGGCGAACGCAGCTGTGGATAAATGTCAGCAATTGCTCAGTCCTGATCACGATTCGATTGATGCATTTGTTGCAAGCTTGGAGGACAGAGCGGCGATCTTTTTGGACATGGGTCAATACGGCGATGCTGCAGAAGATGCCAAGCAAGCCATCGATCAGTTAGACGGTCGCAAAGAGCGCTTTGGTCAGATGGGTCGCATGTATGCAATCCTGGGAGCCGCGTATGACGGGTTGAATCGCTATGATCAGGTCATTTCCGCTTGGGAAAAAGCGGTAAGCTTTTTTGAGTTAGCCAATCCACCGATGAAGATGGATATGGCGACGATCATCAACAATTTGGGTTTTACCGCCAAATCGGCAGGAAATCTGGATGCGGCTGAGGATTACTTTTTGAAGGCGTTGGAGCTTATGCATTCGGTAGTCGGCACCAAGCATGCGGAGACGGCATCGGTTTGCAACAATCTCGGGGCGGTTTATCTAGCGGCTGGATATTTGGAGCAGGCACGTGAGATGCACATGATGGCATTGGAGACGCGCAAGGAGTTGTTTGGAGATCATCATCCAGATACCGCCCAGTCGCACAACAATCTGGCACTGGCTTTGGTGGAAATGGGTGATCGGGAGTGGGCGAGAAAGCATTTCGAAAAAGCGCTCGAAGGTTTCGAGGCTCTAGGTAGAGAGAGTGATGAAGATCTTGAAGCGGTGGTCTCGAATTTCTGTGATTTCCTGCGAGATCAGAATGAAAACAAGCTTGCGGATATCATTGAAGCCAGAGTGAACGCTCGCCTGTCCAAAGCGTAATTTTTACTCGGTGTCTTTGACTTTTTCTATGCGCTTGAGCGCAGATGCCTCGTTGGGAAATTTCACGATCGCTTCCTGATATGCTGCCAATGCTTTCTGGGGCTGATGGATAGTGAGATAATAATCGCCGAGATCATTTGCCATGGGTGAGAGAATCAGAGGCGGATGGATGAGCGTGGAGGCGCGTTGGCGATCGGCAGCAGCGCGAAACCAGTTGAAGGCTGAGCCCTGGCTTTCTTTAGGGCCTGCAAGTGCGAGGCGACCACGAAGATTTGCGTTGAGCATTTCCAGATCCAATAAGGCTCTGCGCCATTGTGCGTATTCACCCCTCGTTGATGCGGCATCTTTTTGTTTGATCATGGCTTCTCCATGAAAACTCAAAGCATCAATGGTTTCGGCGGCGGTTTTTATGTCACCAACGTTCAGTAAGCGCTGTGCTTGGAGGGCGATTCTTACACCATCGGTCCACCAGCGGGAAAGGGAGTGCTTATGAAACGGTTCATTTTCCAGAGGCTTGGGTAGGGAGAGAATAGCTTCGGTGGGATCGGTCTTTTCTCCGCGATGCATGATGATCCGTGCGGGGAGGGTTTGTGCGTCCCACAGGATTTGTCGATTTCCTAAAGAGGTGGGTCGCTTCAGGTCCAAGGGGATTTTGGAAAGTTCAGTAGCTGCGGCAATTGCATCTGGAAAATTTCCAGCAGATGCTTTGGCGATGGCAAGATAGCTTTTTGTTAGAATCAACTGCGGACAATCCGCATAGCTAATTTTGTCAGATGTCATCCACTCCGTATAATATTTTTCAGCTAAGGAGAAGCTGGTTATGGCCTCATCAAAGAGACCGCTGCGCCACTGGTAATGACCTAATAGGTGAAGGTAGGGAGGATAATTCGGAGCGATTTCACAAAGTTTTTTAGCAAGCTGGATGGAGGGCTTAAGATTGGGAGCTTCGGCTTTGACTAGCAGGTAGGCATGTAGAGGAAGCACGTTGTTCGGCACGCGTTGAATGAGTCGATCTAGGTTTTTTTCGGCTTCGGCTTGGGTTGCGGTAATTTCTCCTGTTAGATCATAACCACCACGACTGAACAAAATGGCAAAAATTTCCGATTGGATATCTTTGGGAAATCTATCCGAAACCTTACGGAAGGCGATTCCCGCTCCATTAGAGCCTTCTTCGACGTATTTGATCAAGCAGTAAGCAAAGCCGCGTTCGAGCTCGGTGCCTTCGCCATCAGCTACGAGTTCCAGCAAACGTTGGGTGGTTGCGAGTCGATAGGAATCAGTCTCTGGGGATGTTCCTAGCATGCTCATGATCATGCCCCAATGTGCCATGAGGCAGCGAGGATCCGCTTGTATGGCGACGGCGAAATGGCGGATCGCTTCGAAATCCCAGCCGGCATGAAGGTGATTTAGTCCCTGCAGCGTGTGAATTTGAGCGGTTTGGTTCTCTCCAATGATCGCAATGACCAATCCGTTGTGAAATGGGAACAAACTGGGCTTTTCGGCGGCGGCGACCCAAGGCGGAATACAGGCATCGACGTTCGGAATTTCGACATTGGGTGTTTTTTGCTCAGTAGGCTCTTGCGAGAAAGCTGAAATCTGGAAGGTGAGCAAGCTCAGGAGGCTGATCCATTTTGGCATGCGTTTAAAATGCCCTAAGATTTGAAATATCCCAAGGAAAATGACGCTCGCCTCAAGGGGGATTATCTATTAATTGTGGCGATATGAAATTGGGAGTAATTGGATGCGGCAAGATGGCAACGGCCTTGGTGAAAGGTGCGTTGGCTCAGGGAGTGGTGAAAGGTGCGGATGTCATCGGTGTTGCGCGCACAGAGTCATCGCGCTTGCGGTTCTCTGATCAGACTGGGGCTAAAAACACGGTTTCGATTGCAGAAGTGGTGAGAGAATCCGAGGTTTTGATACTTGCAACCAAGCCGCATGATATACCAGGGATCATTCAAATGGCCGAGTTAGGAAAATTTCCTGATAAGCTTTTTATATCCGTTGCGGCTGGAGTGACTTTGGGTGCTATGGAAAAGCTGACCGGCGGCACGGGTCGATTTATTAGGACGATGCCTAATACCCCTTCATTGGTTGGCAAAGGTGCAGCAGCGTTTTCGCTGGGATCAAATTGCGGGGAAGCAGATCGTGAGATCGTACAGTCGATTTTGGGTGCGGTAGGTTTATCAGTGGAGGTGCCTGAAAGATTGATTGATGCGGTGACCGGTCTTTCTGGAAGCGGTCCTGCCTATATTTATTTGGTGATAGAAGCTATGGCAGACGGCGGAGTACAAGCGGGATTGCCGCGTCCTGATGCTTTAAAGCTGGCGGCACAGACTGTGGCGGGTGCCGCGGCCATGGTTTTGGAAACGGGGCTGCACCCTGCTGTGCTAAAAGATATGGTCACATCGCCCGGAGGGACCACGATTGCAGGGCTGGCGGCGCTTGAAGATGGTGCCATAAGGTCGTCATTTATCGCCGCGGTCAGCGCAGCGGTGGCTCGTGCCAAGGAATTAGGGAAAAGTTAAGTTTTTCCAATCCTTGCAATTTCCTCTTTCCCGACTCGACAAAGCTTCTATGGTTTGTGGCATGACAAAACGTTTTCAGACCGTTGCATTGCTATCTCTTGTTTCGCTATTTGTGGGTTCCTGTGGAAATGATGATGCAATCGCCTTGGCTGGTACGATGAATGGAGGATCCGGGGAGGGAGAGGCGATCTATCAAAAAGCAAAATCCTCAGACGATGCAGGGAAGTCGGACAAGGCAGTGAAGTTGTATAAAGAGGTAGCGGATGATTTTCCAATGGCGCCCTCAGCGGCTCAAGCAAGATTCAGACAGGCGGAGATTTTGGAACAAAAAGGTGATACGATCGCTTCCTTCAAAGCTTACCAACAATTTTTACAACGCTATCCTAGTAGTAATCTGTATACGAAGGCGCTCAACAGCCAGGTGAAGATGACACAAGCTGCGGCGGATGGAAAAGTGAAGTTGTCTTTCCTTGGGTTGAAATCTAAAATTTCGACCGATAAAATCGTTGAAATGTTAGGCCAGTTGCGAGACAACGCACCACGTTCCGAGATTTCAGCAAACGCACAGTTTTCGATCGGTGAGATTCATCAAAGTGAGAAAGATTACAGAGATTCCGTTGATGCCTTCAGAAAATTGGTGAAGGATCAACCGGATACACGTCAGGCAGCTGAGGCGCTTTTCCGAGTGGGCATCGTCCTACTTGAACAGGCCGATGCCGGAAATCATAATCAGGCAACACTCGACCTAGCACGTGAGGCGCTGAATGATTATTTGATTCAGTATCCCAGCCATTCGAAAAATGGCGAAGCTAGAAAATTGTTAGGTATTTTGAGTGGACGCGATCTCGATCGTTCGCTTGCTATCGCCAAGTTTTACGATCGCACCGGAAAAACCGAATCCGCGAAAGTTTATTACAAAGACATTTTGAAAAGTTCTAAAACTGGAAGTGCTTATGATTACGCCAAGAATCGCTTAAAAGAACTCGGTGAATAAGCTGTGATGATCAAATGTATGAAATTTAACTTATTGATTCTATTGAGTGTGCTTTTGAGTTCATGTGTGGGATATCAGCTTGGGGGTGCGAAACCGCCTTCGCTCGCATCTGTGCAGCGGATTTCTGTTTCCATGTTGGAAAATGGCACGCTGCATCCCCGCGCAGAAGCTATTGCGACTTCCGCAGTCACTGCGGCTGTGGTTCAAAACGGAACGTATCGCCTATCGGATTTGGATCATGCGGACGCGGTACTTGAAGGCGAAGTTAC
Source organism: Luteolibacter sp. (assembly GCA_044354135.1). Lineage (GTDB taxonomy): Bacteria > Verrucomicrobiota > Verrucomicrobiia > Verrucomicrobiales > Akkermansiaceae > Luteolibacter. Next base: position 3,379 of record JBILAN010000063.1, on the reverse strand, counting down.
ATCGATTGATTACAGCGCTTTACGTGGTTCTCGTCTCGATGCCTTGGCTGCAGAGGAGTTGACGAATACGGTTAAAATTAGCTGGCGCTTAAAAGATGCACGGGATCCCACGAAGCTTTTAGCAAGCGGCAGCAGTATGGGGCAGAGCACGTTTTTCGTTGATTCAAACTTACAAACGGCAAGGCAGAACGCGTTGCCTGATGCGTTTGAGCGTGCAGCACAAAATTTGATTTTAAGGATATCATCCGGTTATTAAAGATTTAGATTTAATTATCTGCTTGGTAGCGCAATCAGCAGATCCTGGTTGAAATTCTGTTAATGGAAAAAAGACCGCATGAATCCTGACATAGAAGACCCTAACAATCATGTGCCGGCTGTAACGCCTGATGATGACTGGGATGTTCTCGATGTGGGACAGGTTATTGATGTGCAGCTTCCATCTAGGAGGGCCGAGGCATCAAAAATACCGAAGATGGATGTGAATCTTTCGGGATTGAAAGTGATTGATTCTTCTCACACCCCAAAAACTGCTGTTGGATTGGAAGAGGATAGCTCGCCCAATCTCGTGGTATCGGTCAATACCTATGGGGATCGAGTAGATACTTCCGAGAAAGAAGATTTCCAGCCAAGCTTGGCACTAGAAGATATGAAGTTGGGTGATAGCGCGAAGCCTGTTAGGCAGAGACTTATCATACCAAATCAGTTTAATTTAGGAGAGCGGGAAGACTGGGGGGTAGCGCAGAAAAAAGACTCTGCGAGATGGATGTTATACACAGCATTGGGAATAATCCTGCTGATCGTCTTGACAGTTTCATTGAGTTATTTAAATCGTGACGATCCGAGAGAAGTGTTGGGCAAGAAGAGATCCGATCAGATTGTGCCAGATGGGAATGAAAGAGATTTCGAAAATAGTGCATTGGGACAACTAACCAGAGGTAAGGAAGAGGCGATGTATATCTATGCTCAATACGTGAGAGCAAAAAACGTCGGTGATATTGGTGAGTTTATATATCTAAGAGATCGCAATGCGCCGTTGATTTCCAAAATGTGGAAGTCATCCGAAGCTGAAGAGGGATGGAAGCCTAGCGATAAGTGCTTTTGGAAGACCTATCAGAATGAATCTCTTTTGTTTGGAGAGCTAACGGGAACGAATTACGATTTCTCCAATTTTACAGCAGTTTATCGCTATGAGAATGAAGTTCTTAAAATGGATTGGAAGGCGACTACGGGATATGGAAGTGCGAATTTCGAAGAGCTTAAATTGGGACAGGGTGATGGAAGTGAAATCCGAGCGTGGATAGAATCCTCCAGTTTTTATACACAGGCAATGCCGGAAGATCGATACCGTTCATTTATTATCAGATCTCCAAAAAAGGATGTATCGATATGGGTATACACCAAGATTGGCACTGAGATTGATAATAAAGTTTTCGAACTTTTTAGTGTTAGTCCCATTACGGGTGAGTATAAAAATGTAGCCAAAGTGATTTTGAGTTTAGATCGCGGAAAAGAAGCGATTCTTCCGCAGCAATGGATGATAAAAGATCTGATTGCTGAAAACTGGTTAGATCAAGCAAATCCATGAATACGAACGAAAAAGATACTTGGTATCATTGTGGTCATTGCGGTTCGCTATTTCAATCCGACTATAGTTTTAATGAGGATAGAGTCTGTGAAATCTGCCAGCGAAAACCCGGGATAGGCTTGTGGCCGGTAGTGAATTCTGTCGATCCTGTAGCTTCTGCGAAAGTTGCTACCTTTCGGAAGACTGGAGACACACTCAAGAAAGTAGCAAGAACACCGTCGCGTCATTCGCGTAGGTTCAGGAAGATCCTGCGGTTCACGGTCATTTGGATCACGATACTCTTGGTCGCAGTAGTGTCGAGGTATTATATTACCAAGAACACGGTCAAACCAAGGGTTTTGAGCGTGGCACATCTGAATAGGAGTCTCACTGAAGAGGATAGGGAGATCATTTTGAAACAGGTTTTTCCGGAATGTGATAGGGTAATTCGTGATTTTCTATCAGCGAAAACAGTTGATGAGCGAAGTTCGTTGATTGCTAGATCGATAGATTACAAGGCCGTGATGGCTATGCATGAAAATGATCATCCATATCCTGATGTTGATGTGCATGCTCTTCAAGTTACAGCCAAGGAGTGGATTTATTCGGGCCAAGAATGGATGTTATTATCTCAATGGAAGGATGCTGAGGGAAAAATTGAATTTGATGCGTTTTTTAGGAAAGAATCTGATGGATGGAAATTGGATTGGGCGCATTTCAGTCGATATAGTGAAACTTCGTGGAAATTATTTTTAGCAGGCGAGGGCAAGCTCGATGAGGCGGAGTTTCGTTTGCTTGCAAGGCAACAGAAAGATGCTGTAGCAGAGAGTCAGAAAGACATCCGGATGATTATTGTCTTAGCTGCGCCTGAATGGGGTAAACCTTTGCAGGCGAATGACGAGTCGCCGATGATATCCATTAATTTGGCAAGTGATGAAGGAAAAAAGCTCAAAGCAGCTTTCGAACTCAGGGAAAAGAATCTAGCAGCAACTGGAGGTAAGCTAGCCTCGATGGATCCTGAAGGTTATGTAAGAGTGCGCGTAAAACTCTCACGTGATGAGTTCGAGGGAGAATACCGTTTGATTATCAACGAGCTAAAAGCCTGTCATTGGATGGATGTGGATTTTTCAAATTTCTAAACTCCTTCAATTCTCACCAGCCGCCCAGACCACAGCATCGGCGAGTAATTTGATGAAGACTGGATCGCTGAATGTGTCATTGGTGTGTCCGTAGGTGGTGCCGAGGACACGTGTGCCGTGAAAATTATTCGCCCAGATGACAGGATTTTCTTCACCGCTTTTCTCACTCTTCGAAGTGGCGAGCACCGTAGTTTTCGGCCAGATCTTGGTGATGATGTATAGCTCGTCCATAGGCGTGGTCCAGTCGGGCGGGAAGTTTTTCATTACTGGATGATCCGCCTTAACCACTTTCACCGGATATTTGCTCTGATGCTCGTGATGCTTGCTGGTCACCCCAAGAAATTCGAGCCAGTCATCGATTTCTGCGGAGCGGTAGGTATGCATTGCGCAATGCACCACCACGGCAGGAGTTCCGGCCTTGTGGGCTTCGGTGATTTTCCGGATGTAAGCCTCGTCTTTGGTGTTAGCGAAACATTCGTTGTGGATCACCACGTCGTAGGGCTTCGCCCAATTCGGATCGTCATAAAGCGGGATCATCGCGTCGGTGCTTTTGCCTTCGTTGACTAAAGTGATATCGACCTTCGCGTGTTTGGGAATCCCCGCTATCATCGCAGCAGACTGGAATTCGTAATCGTGGCAACAGCCACCGGTGACGATGAGAACTTTGATCGGCTCA